>NZ_CP114790.1 GCF_027359675.1 Roseibium sp. Sym1 | reverse complement strand
GCGCTCCAGCCCGTGACAGGCCTCAAAGGAGCCCGCCATGACCTCTCCAATCCGCAAGATCTATTTCGGTGTCACCGACCGCCGCCAGATGTTTCGTCTGTTCGACCGTCACGCGCAGCGGCCCGATCGCCGGCAGAAGGATGACAGCGCGCTTTATGCCGGCGAATGGTTCGAAATCGCGCAAGACCAGCACGACTACATGCTCGACATCCTGCCGCCGCTCTGGATGCGCGGGGGCATGTTCGCCATGCGCGAATTCCTGACCGGCAGCATCACCAGCGTCTTCTATAACTTGCGCCTCGACGGCGTGACGCGGTTCTTCCACGCCTATTGCGATCTGTCCGATCCGCGCTCCCCATACGCCATGCGCGGGGCCATCATCGAGCGCGAGCACTGGCCGGTCAAGGCGATGACCCGTGAGGAGCGGATCGAGCATATCTGGAGCGCCACGCATGACGATTATCGCGGATATGCCGGTGAGGATTTCAGCCCTAAGCATCGCGGCAAGCGCACGGTTTTCGTGCACGGCCAGCCGGGGACGCGGTTTCAGCTGCTCGAAACCTTGAGCGATGCGCAGATCTCGGAAAAGCTGCCCGTTCAACTGCGCCACCTGCCTGCGCTTGAAGCTGCGTGAGGCGACCCATGTTCACATTTGAAATTTCTGCAGTCCGCAATGTCATTGCGCGCGGAGAAGCGGATGCCGCGGCCAGTGGCGGCTTCCGCAACCCTTATTTTGGCGAGAGGCAAGACGAGTGCGAGAAGCCCGGTTTCTGGCTGGTTGGCGACGAAGGCGTCTACGTGATGTCCAACGGCAAGCTCACTGATAGACAAAGACCACTCGTGGTCTATGCCGGCGAATGCGATCCGAAGGCCAATCCCGACTGGTGGGACTACAAGCGCCAGCACTTCGGAGGCGACGATGGTGTCGAGTTCATCGATGCCGATCTGCTCAATCCAAGTTTTGACCGGAATCCCGGAGCCACTCATCTCGGCATCCAGCTTACCGAGAACGACATCTCGTTCTCGCTGATCACCCGCTAACCCCTTTTTTAATCCCGCACGGTTCCCACGCCGCCGGTTCGCATGGCGGTGCGGTCTCGTGCGCCCGCAATCCAGGAGAAACCCACTATGGCTGACCACGATCCCTTCAATCTCGACATGTTCGGCAGTTCGCAGAGCGCGCTCTCTTCCGGTCTGGGCCTCGGCGTTACTGCCTTTACCGAAAGCCCGGTGATCGAACCTGACGAGACTGCCCGGCCGCCAGCGACCGCGCCGGTCAAGCGGTCCAAAAGCCGGCAGCCTTCGGAGCGACAGTCCGCGGAAGCGCCGGAGCGCGGCAGCAATTTTCGTCTTCCCGGAAGCCGTGCGCTGGCGAAGGGCTGGAAAGCCCGCGCCCGCGACAATCTCGAGGCGATCCAGCTTGCCACGGCGATTGCGGCCGAGGACCGGCCCGCGAGTAGGGAAGAGCAGGCGCGTCTCATCCGCTTTACCGGCTTCGGCGCCTCCGACCTCGCCAATGCAATCTTCACCCGGCCGGGTGAGGACGGGTTCCGTGATGGTTGGGAAGACCTTGGCGAGGGCTTGCTGGAGGCGGTGAGCGAGGCCGATTACGCGTCGCTTGCCCGCTGCACGCAATATGCGCATTTCACGCCCGAGTTCATCGTTCGGGCGATGTGGAAGGGCTTGCTGCGCCTCGGTTGGCGCGGCGGCCGCGTGCTTGAGCCAGGGATCGGTACGGGACTTTTCCCGGCAATGATGCCCGAAGCTTTCCGTAAGACCTCGTTCGTTACCGGCGTTGAGCTTGATCCGGTCACCGCGCGGATAACCCGGCTGCTGCAGCCGGTTGCCCGGATCGTCGAGGGCGATTTCGCGCGCACAGACCTGCCAGCGCATTTCGATCTCGTCATCGGCAATCCACCCTTTTCCGACCGGACCGTGCGCTCTGACCGCGCATACCGTTCGATAGGACTGCGGCTGCATGATTATTTCATCACCCGGTCGATCGATCTTTTGAAACCCGGCGCGCTCGCCGCCTTCGTCGCTTCATCGGGCACGATGGACAAGGCGGACGCCACAGCACGCGAACACATCGCCAGATCCGCCGATCTGACCGCGGCGATCCGCCTGCCCGAAGGCAGTTTTCGCGCTGATGCCGGCACCGACGTCGTCGTCGACATCCTGTTTTTCCGCAAGCGCAAGCCGGGCGAAACCCAGAGCGATACGGCCTGGCTGGATCTGGCCGAGGTCGTTTCTGCCGGGGAGGGCGTTGAGTCCCTCCGCGTCAATCGGTGGTTCGCCGAGCATCCGGATCACGTGCTTGGCCACCACGCGACTACATCCGGTCCATTCGGAGAGACCTATACCTGCCTGCCCTCCGAGGGCGATCTCGAGGCTGATCTCGATACCGCCATCCTCTCTCTTCCGGACGCCGTCTATGATGGCGAGCCAGACACGATCGATTTCGATCTCGAGCTTTGCCCGGCAAGCAGTGATGTCGCCAGGCCCGAAGAACGCCATGTCCGCGAGGGCAGCTTCTTCTATCATCCGTCGAAAGGCCTCATGCAGGTGATCGACGGCAAGTCCAGTCCGGTTCCCGTCCGTAAGGGCCGATCCGGCGAGGGGTTTTCCGAAAAACAGATCAACATTGTCAAAAAACTGATCCCGATCCGCGACGCCGTGCGTGCTGTTCTGAAAGCCCAGGAGACCGATCGGCCGTGGCGGGACCTTCAGGTCAAACTGCGCATCGCCTGGTCGAGCTTTGTGCGCGACTTCGGGCCGATCAACCATACCAGGGTCTCGATCACCGAGAACCATCAGACCGGCGAAACCCGCGAGACGCATCGCCGACCGAACCTGCAGCCCTTTCTCGACGACCCGGACTGCTGGCTCGTCGCCTCCATCGAGACCTACGATCTCGACACGGATACGGCCAAGCCCGGCCCGATTTTCTCCGAACGGGTGATTGCACCGCGGGTCGTCCCGGTCATTACCAATGCAGCAGATGCGCTCGCCGTCGTCCTCAACGAGCGCGGCCGTGTCGATCTCGACCATATTGCCGAGTTGCTGCATGAGGACCGCACCACTGTGATCGAGGCGCTCGGCAGCGCGATCTACCGGGACCCGGCGAACGGCGAGTGGCAGACCTCCGACGCCTATCTCTCAGGCCCGGTGCGCGACAAGCTGGCGATGGCGCAAGCCGCCGCCGAACTCGATCCGGCTTACAAGCGCAATGTCGAAGCGCTCGAAGCGGTGCAGCCGGCCGATCTCAGCCCGTCGGACATCACCGCGCGGCTTGGCGCTCCCTGGATCCCCGCAACTGATGTGGTCGATTTCGTGAAGGAGACGATGGGAGCGGACATCCGGATTCACCACTTGGCCGAACTCGCCTCCTGGACAGTCGATGCCCGAATGCTCGCCTACCGGGCTGAGGGCACCTCCGAATGGGGCACAAAGCGCAGGCATGCCGGTGAGCTGCTGGACGACGCACTCAACAGCCGGGTGCCGCAGATCTTCGACACGGTCAGGGATGGCGACAGTGAGCGCCGGGTTTTGAATGTCGTCGACACCGAGGCGGCCAAGGAGAAGCTCGCCAGGATCAAGACCGCCTTCCAGACATGGGTCTGGTCCGATCCTGATCGCACCGACCGGCTGGCACGAGTCTACAACGACACTTTCAACAACATTGCACCCCGATCCTTCAACGGGGACCATCTACAGCTCCCGGGCGCCTCCAGCGCCTTTGGTCTTTATGGCCATCAGAAACGCGGTATCTGGCGGATCATCTCAGCTGGCTCGACCTATCTCGCCCACGCCGTCGGCGCCGGCAAGACCATGACGATGGCGGCCGCCATCATGGAACAGCGGCGTCTTGGCCTGATCTCGAAAGCCATGCTGGTCGTGCCCGGTCATTGCCTCGCGCAGGCCGCCCGCGAGTTCCTCGCGCTCTATCCGACAGCCCGCATCCTCGTCGCCGACGAGACGAATTTTTCCAAAGACAAGCGGCACCGCTTCCTGTCGCGCGCCGCAATGGCCTCCTGGGACGCGATCATCATCACTCATTCTGCCTTCAAATTCATCGCCGTTCCGGCCGCTTTCGAAAAGCAGATGATCGAGGATGAACTTGGCGTCTACGAAGATCTGCTCACCCGGGTCGAAAGCGACGACCGGGTGTCGCGCAAGCGCCTGGAACGGCTGAAAGAGGGATTGCGGGATCGGCTGGAATCCCTCGGCTCGGTCAAGGACGACCTCCTCACCATCTCCGAGATCGGGATTGATCAGATCATCGTCGACGAGGCCCAGGAGTTCCGGAAACTCTCCTTTGCGACCAACATGTCCACCCTGAAGGGCGTCGATCCGAACGGCTCGCAGCGCGCCTGGGATCTCTATGTGAAATCCCGACTCATCGAAACCAAGAACCCCGGCCGGGCACTGGTGCTGGCGTCCGGCACGCCGATCACCAATACGCTCGGAGAAATGTTCTCCGTGCAGCGGTTCCTTGGGTTTGATGCCTTGAAGGAGCGTGGCCTGCACGAATTTGACGCCTGGGCCTCGACCTTCGGCGATGTGGCGACCGAGCTTGAACTGCAACCGTCCGGCAAATACAAGCCCGTCTCGCGCTTTGCCACCTTCGTCAACGTACCGGAACTGATCGCGATGTTCCGCTCCTTTGCAGACGTCGTGCTCCCCGCCGACCTGAAGCAATATGTGAAAGTCCCCGCGCTCTCGACGGGCAAGCGCCAGATCATCACCGCCAAGCCGACCAAGGACTTCAAGCTCTACCAGCAGGTCCTTGAGGCGCGGATCCAGGCGATCGAAAAGCGCGAAGGACCTGCAAAGCCCGGCGACGATATTTTGCTCTCCGTCATCACTGATGGACGGCATGCTGCGATCGATCTCAGGCTGGTCGACTTCGGCGAGGAGAATGAACCGGATAACAAGCTCAACAAGCTTATCGAGAACAGCATCCGCATTTGGAAGGAAACTGGCGAAAACGAGTATCTGACCCGCGAGGGCGTGCCCTTCGACCTACCCGGCGCGGCGCAGATGATCTTCTCCGATCTCGGCACGATCAACGTCGAGAAGTCCCGCGGCTTTTCCGCCTATCGCTGGATCCGCGACGAACTCGTCCGACGCGGGGTCCCTGCCTCCGAAATCGCCTTCATGCAGGATTACAAGAAGACAGAGGCCAAGCAGCGGCTCTTTGCCGACGTCAATGCCGGCAAGGTCCGCTTCCTGATCGGCTCGTCCGAGACGATGGGGACCGGGGTGAATGCCCAGCTTCGCCTGAAGGCGCTCCACCATCTCGATGTGCCGTGGCTGCCCTCCCAGATCGAGCAGCGCGAAGGCCGTATCGAGCGGCAGGGAAATCAGCATGACGAGATCGATATCTTTGCCTATGCCACCGAAGGCTCGATGGACGCGCAGATGTGGCAGAACAACGAGCGCAAAGCCCGCTTCATTGCCGCGGCGCTCTCCGGCGATACATCCGTTCGCCGGCTCGAAGATTTGGGCGAAGGGCAGGCCAACCAGTTCGCCATGGCGAAGGCAATTGCTTCCGGCGATCAGCGCCTGATGCAAAAGGCGGGGCTGGAAGCCGACATCGCCCGGCTCGAGCGATTGCGCGCTGCGCACCGCGACGATCAATTCGCCGTTCGCCGCCAGATCCGCAATGCCGAACGCGACATCGAACTCTACACCCGGCGGATCGCCGAGATCGGCAAGGACATCGAACGCAGGATCCCGACCAGTGGCGATGCCTTCGCAATGACCGTCGGCGGACAGTCCTTCACCGAGCGCAAGCCCGCCGGCCGTGCTCTCATGAAGGAAATCATGACCCTCGTGCATCTGCGGGAGGAGGACGAGACAACCCTCGCGGCCATCGGCGGTTTCGACCTGATCTTCTCCGGCCAGCGTTTCGGCCAGGACGATTTCCGCTATGACGTCACGCTTGCGAGATGCGGCGCGGAGACCGGGATCGATCTTGCCCTGACCGTCACGCCGCTCGGCGCGGTGTCGCGCATCGAGCACGTGCTTTCCGATTTCGAGGAGGAGCGGGCGCAATACCGCTTCCGGCTCGACGATGCAAAGCGCCGGCTTGCCTCCTACCAGTCTCGCCAGGGCGGGGAATTCGGCTTCGAAGTGGAGCTTGCCGAGAAACGCCGGCAGCTCGCTGAAATCGAGGCTGACCTGGCGGATGAAGTTCTGAAAGAAGGGAAAAAGGCCGCAGAAGCGGCCTGAGAAGACGAGAAGAAGGGAAGGGGACCGGTCGCAGAGCGCTCCGGCCGGTGCCGCTTGCGCTCAACCGCGCCGCTCGTCATCCCGGCCCGTCGTTCTTCGCAGGGCTGTCAGCCCCGCTCGTCCTGCCCGGCAGGGACGCTCGATCGCAGTTGCATCGGCCCGCCCGCTCCGCGGTCCGGAGGATGTCTTCAGGAAGAAGACGAGAAAGGGAGCCGGCGCGGTGCCGGGTCCACTTTGACCTCGAAAAGGAGTTCCCCATGCATCTCATGAAGATCGATCCGCGCGCGCTGAAGGACAATCCCGACGATGCCCGCCGCTCGAAGTCGAGCCCGCAGGCCGATGCCCTGATGCTGGCCACCATCAAGGCCGTCGGCATCATCCAGCCGCCGGTGGTCTCCCCCGAGACCGACGGCGGCAACAGCTTCATCATTCAGGCCGGTCATCGCCGCACAAGAGGCGCGATCGCCGCTGAACTCGACGAAATCGAGGTGATTGTCGACGATGCGGCCGAGGACGGCGGCGCCATGCGCTCCATGGTCGAGAATATCGCCCGTGAACCGCTCAACCCGGTCGATCAATGGCGCGCCATCGAGCGCCTGGTCGCGCTCGCCTGGAGCGAGGAAGGCATCGCGGCAGCCCTTTCGCTTCCCGTTCGCCAGATCAAGAAACTCCGGCTTCTTGCCAATGTGCTGCCCGCCATGCTCGACCAGATGGCCAAGGGCGACATGCCCGACGAGCGGCAGCTCAGGACCATCGCGTCGGCTTCGCTCGATGAGCAAAAGCAAGTCTGGAAGGCACACAAGCCAAAGCGAAACGAGACAACCTCCTGGTGGTCAGTCGCCAACGGTCTCTCCAAGACCCGCATGTATGCCCGTGACGCCAGTTTCGACGATGAGCTTGCGCAGGCCTACGGCATCGCCTGGGTGGAGGACCTGTTTGCGCCCGCCGACGAGGACAGCCGCTACACGACGGACGTCGAGGCCTTTCTCGGCGCGCAGCAGGAATGGATGACCAAAAATCTGCCAAAGGGCGGCATCATCACCGAAGCCAACGGCTGGAACGGTCCGGACCTGCCGAAGAAGGCCGAGCGTGTTTATGGGAAGCCAAAAAAATCCGACCAGACGGCCATGTATCTCGACCGCGACGGCAAGGTGCAATCGGTGGTCTACCGGATGCCCGAGCCGAAAGCGGCCACTGGAAAACAGTCGGGTGACAAGACGGAGGAGGGTAGTGCCGCCCTGCCGAAGCAGCGGCCGGACGTCACCCAGAAGGGCCAGGACATGATCGGCGATTTCCGCACCGACGCGCTTCACGAGGCGCTCGGCCGTGCACCGATCGAGGACGATACGCTGATGGCGCTGCTCGTCATTGCCTTTGCCGGCAACAATGTCCGCGTCGATACGGGAGCGGGCAATACCGTCTCCTTCCGCAGCAAAATTGCACCCCTTGCAGCCTCTCTCGTCGATGAAACCGGCAAGTTCTCTTTCGACATGGATGAGCTCAGGGTCGCGGTGCGATCGATCCTGATCGAGGTGCTGTCGTGCCGCCGCAACATGTCGAACAGCGGCATAGTCTCGCGCATTGCCGGAGACGTCGTCGGTGCCGACAGCTTCCTGCCCAATATGGGGACGGAGGATTTTCTCCGCTGCCTGTCCCGGCAGGCGCTCGAGGCGGCTTGCAAGGACTCTTCCGTTCTCCCGCGCAACAAGGTGCGCGAGACTCGTGCCGCCCTTGTTGAGTATTTTACGGAGGAGCGCTTCGTCCATGCGTCCGCACTGTTTGCGCCCGACGCGAACGAACTTGCCGACTGGAAGGCTCGCAACGAGATCGTCGAGGATCAGGACGAGGATGCCGGCGACATGGAAGCTCCTGCCAATGCGACGGAGGCGGGAGATACCGGCCCTGAGGCTTTCCTCGAAGCCGCCGAATAGCGGTCTGTTTTCCTAACCGACGCACATCGCGCCGCCGGCATCGTCCGGCGGCGTTTTCATTTTCAACCAATTCAAGAGGAGGACGACATGTCCGCTCAGTCCATTTTCGACCATGCTCCACTTGGTGCGATCATCCGCTTCTCCGACGGCACACCCCGTCCACCCGAACGGCACCGCCGTAAGCTTCAGGCCTGGGAGCGCAGCAACAACACCGGCCGACTGGTTAAGAAACAGGCCGGTGCCACCGTTTGCGAAACTTCCATCCCGGCCAGCTTCACGCTTCATGAAGGAGATTTCGGCAGCAAGGCTGTTGTGGTGCTCCGGGTCTTTCGAACGTTTTCGGTCGACAGCGCTCTCGACTTCTCGGTCATCGAACGGCCCGAAGCCGGTTCGATCCTCGTGCTTGACCGCCCCGGTGACGCCGGCGAACTGGTTCATGTCGCTGAAGACCGGCATGCGGCCGACGAACGGCTGTCGCGTCATGGCTATCCCAACGCCGTGCTGCACGAGGTGGGTACTGACAACATCGCCGCCGCTCGCGGCGAGGGGAGGGCGGTATGAGCTTCCCTCAGTCGGAACTCGATAGGGCGGCCGCGCCGGAGGTTCGTTTCGCCATCAGCGCCGAAGGGTTTCCCGTTGCACAGGTCGGCGATACCGCTTTCGCCATGTTGCCCGGCCGCGGTGATATTTACTTTCTGGCCACGGCCTGGTGCGTGCGCCGGCCGCCTGACGAACTCGTTCGCAACGACTTCTACGGGCATGGCGGTGTGCTTGGGGGCGAGGAGGCATTCCGCGCCAAGGTGCTCGAACAGGACGAGCACGCCCGCGAAAAGCGGGCCCTTGGGCGACGGGAAATCCACTGCAACGCGGACACTCCATGGGGACCGTCGCAGGGTGCGACGGTCTATGCCGAGGGAGTGGTCTGCCATTCGACTGCCGGTCATGGCGGTTTCCATCTTTCCTCCGACCGCAACGCTAAGGTCGAACGGCGGCTTCGTCGGCCTGGCGGCTGGTACGAGGAAGACGCGGAATGGGCGATCGTCGCGCTTACCTTACCGCATCTCTTCACCAGCTTTGAGCGGCGGAGTGCCGAGCGGACCGTGAAAGACGCATGGCCGGATGCCTGGGAAGCGATTTTCTGCACCGTGCTCGAACCCGGCCAGTCCCATGAGAAGGATCGGCGCACGTTTCACGCCCGGCACGCAGACGACTGGATCGTCATCTCCGCCATCAGGTCGGAGCAGCAAGACGGTTTTGTGGAGGTCATCGCAACCCTCGGCGGCATGCGAGGTCAAGATGCCGAACAACGCCGGTTCCTTGTGCCAGCTGCGGAATACAAGATCGGCCGTTTCGGTTTCGTCGTCGATCCCGCCCGGCATGATGCATACGACGGTCCTTCAAGCTTCATTGGGTGGAGGCCGAGTTCGCAATGAACCGTTTGCTTCTTCTCCACCGAATGGAAACCGCCCGCCGCCAGACAAAGGCGCATCTGGATCTGATCGAACGCCAGATCGCGGCCCGGGCCGAACGCATGACGATCAGCACCAGAGCCAAGGCAAGATCGCGTCCGGGCGGTAGTTCGCGCTGGACACGGTCTGACGAAACCCTGTTCCGGGATTATTTGGACCAGCTCAGCTTCGAACGCCGCGGTGAAATCGATGCGCTTATCCGAAAACTCTCGCGGCAGGAGAGGGCGATCGCAGCCGTCAGGGTGAAGATCACCATTGAGGGATCGGGTGCAAAAGCTGATATGCAACCCACATTGTGAAGGAAGGGGCGTGTGCGGGGGGCGCGGTCATTTCCTTTCTGATGGACGCCAGTGGGATGCCAGCCCTGCCCGCCTCCCTTCGGTTCTGGTCGCGGTCGTAAACCGGCGGCCGGAGCCTTCAAGGCCGCTGACGCGCCGCGGTGCGGCCGCACGCCCCATCCTCGTCAAACCTGTCCCGCGGGCTGCGCGAGGGCTCGAGAAGCCCTGCTGACCCGCAGGACAGGATCGCTCGTCCAGGGTACGCGCGGACCTTGATGCCTCCGTTTTTCCGCCGGTCTCTTTTGCCCGCGCCCGAAGGGAGGGCCGGCAGGGGCCGGCTCGAGCCTTCGGTCCAACGTCGAAGGAAACAAACTCACATGACCAGCAACGCCATTCCCTCCCGTCAATCCGGCAAGGTCGTCCAGCTTCGCAAGGCTGCGACCCTCGAAATGGTCCGGCACACCTGTCCCGACAGTGCCCAAGCTTCCCTCATCTCCGAAAGCTTCGGTCTTCCTGTCATCGACAGCGACGGCATCCGCGAGCTTCACCATCAGATGATCATCGATACAGCCGACTCCCTCAATGAAGGCCTCGGCAACCGGGCCATGCAAATCCACCTCCAGCGAATTGTCGGATCCTATGTCGGCTCCGCCCACGGTGCCGGCCAGTTCTATTCCAAGGCTGTGACCGAGGCACGCGATGCCACGGCGAGGGGCGCCAATGACACGCGTGATGAAGACCTTGACGGTCCCGTCGGTTTCGACGGCGCCGCTCAACGCAAACGTGAGTTCGCCGCCGATATGGGCCAGCAGGCCCATGCGCTCCGCTGCGCGGCCGAGGGCGTCGTGGCGGCCTATGAAAAGGTCGTTGGCGAAGCCTGGAAACCTTTCCAGCGCCAGGTCGAGAATCCCGGCCAGTCAGTCGATCGGAAGGCGGCTGAATTGCAGATGGCGGCTTTTGGCTGAGGCGCCAGGGCGGAGCTTCTGCTCCGCCTACTTTCCTGTCTGAATCACGGGTTCAAATTGACAAAAAAACGTAAAATACGTATTTTACGTAAAGCGATGGAGCTTTGCGATGAAACAGTACACTTTCTCTGACATGAACCGATCCTCGGGCGAAATCCTCGAAGCGGCGATGATCGAGCCGGTCGTGCTCACCAAGCACGGCAAGGAGAAGCTTTTTGTTCTTTCCGCCCGTGACTATCACCGCATGCGCGGTGAGCCGAGCCCGACGAAGTCCTATTCCCTGCTTGATATGCCGGACGATGTCCATGAGGAACTGATGTCGGGACTAGGCGCCATTCTTGAACCTGTCAAAGACGATGCCAGGGACGATGTTTAAGCAGGGTGACGTTGCCGAATTCCACTATCTGTGGCATCGCGAAGCGGAAAGGGGCGAGGAATCCGGCCGGAAACCTCGCCCTGTATGTGTCGTCATCAAGACGCCCGGCAATCCGGACGTCGTGTTTCTCTTTCCTTTTACCTCAAAGCAGCCTTTGGACGGCCAACTCGCGCTAAACGTTCCTGAAATCGAGTGCCGGCGCATAGGCCTTGCATCTCCGTGCTGGGTCATTCTCGACGAGTTCAATCGAGTCGAGATGGATAAGGACTATGACTTTGTTTCCACCGAGCCGATAGGCTCGGTCAGCGCGGCGTTCCTCCGAGAGATTGCCACGACCATCAAGCAAGCAGCCCAAGCTTCTGCCATCAAGGCCGTGAAGCGAACCTGACTTCGCTTCGAGCGCTCCCGGGCGGCAAGACCACCGTTCTTCAAGGCCTCTCACTTTTCGCTGCGGTTGGAGAGGATGGCTGATTGTCCACTTCAGTCTTTGCCAGGATGCGTGCAGCAACGGGCTCATTTCACAGAGGCAATCCAATCCCGCTCTTTCTATGAATGGCATTCCTGGTACGGCGCGGACTTCCACGATCAACCCGTAAAGGGTCCGCTAGCGAGCTGCGGCCGCTTGGCTTTGGCCTGCGCGGTGATCGCGTCCGCTAAGCCGCACACTGACGGAGCCATCAAGAGCGGGAATTGGCCCGCTCCAACGATGGAGCCCTCAAATGCAGCACGATCTTTCCCTCGCCCAGAAGCACGCCTGGAACCTCGCCCGCACCCTCATGACTCCGATCGTCCTCTTTAAATCCGGCGGTGAATACGGCGTCCTACCGGCAGACGAGATCGAAGACGCCGATGTCGAAGTGGTCTTCGAGTACGACCCCTACAGCGGTGGCTACTCCGTCCACTGACGACCCAACTTATTCTTGATGGCGGCGCCTGGCGCCGCTTTTTCCGCTGCGCGGCAGCACCGACCGCGGCCCGTCCCGGGAAAGTCCGGGCGGAGCCGGCAGCAGCTGCAACGGCGTTGCCGTCCTCCTCTGCGTTCCGGCCCTTCACCACCCCGCCGCGCTATGCGCAATGGGACCCCTGCTCGGGTGCAGCTCCTGCCTTCAGCTCCGCCATTTCGGACCCCGTGACGGACCGCGATCGGCGTGGTCCTGAATTCAGGAGGTTTGGAAATGAAAAGGAAAGAGAAAAGTCCGCGCGTCGACATCTACGGGCGGATCACGGACAAAATCGTTGCAGATCTTGAGAAGGGAGCCCGCCCCTGGATAAAACCCTGGAGCGCGGGAAGGCTCAATGGCCGGATCACACGGCCGCTCAGACACACAGGCGAGCCATACACGGGCATCAACGTTCTGCTGCTCTGGTCGGAGAGCCTGGCCCGCGGCTTTGAAGCACCGCTCTGGATGACTTACCGGCAGGCCAGCCAGATCGGCGCGCAGGTCCGTAAGGGCGAGACCGGCGCAACCGTCGTCTATGCCAGCCGCTTCACCAAGACCGAAACGGATTCCCGCGGCGATGAGGTCGAACGCGATATCCCGTTTCTGAAGACGTACACGGTCTTCAACTGCGACCAGATCGACGGGCTTCCGGACCACTATTACCACCGGCCCGACAAGGTCATCGATCCGGTCGAACGGATCGAGTACGCGGACCGGTTCTTCGCCAACACCGGTGCGATCATCCGCCACGGCGGATCGAAAGCCTTCTACGCGCCGGCAAGCGATCACATCCAGATGCCGCCCTTCGAGACGTTTCGGGACGCTGCATCCTACGTCGCTGTCCTCAGCCACGAGCATGTCCACTGGACTGCACCAGAAAGCAGGGTCGGACGCGACCTGTCACGTTACCACAAGGACCGCACCGAACGTGCACGCGAAGAGCTCGTGGCCGAACTCGGAAGCTGTTTTCTCTGCGCCGATCTCGGCATCGCGCCGGAGCTCGAGCCCCGGCCGGATCACGCCAGCTACCTTCAGTCCTGGCTCAATGTCCTCAAGGGTGACAAGCGGGCGATTTTTCAGGCGGCGGCCCATGCACAGCGCGCGGTGACCTATCTGCACGCTCTTCAGCCCACACAGGTCAGCGAAGACCGGCAGGCGGCCTGATACTTTCCCTAACTGATGCCACCGCGGAGGGCAATCAGCCCTCCGTCATGCACCTGCGCGTACTTTCGCCAGGTGCCGGCGTACAATCGACGACGCTTTCCATGATGATGGCGGCACAGCGCAGTCGGGCCAGTGTCCTCGACTTGGTCCAGGGCAGCAGGAGATCACTGCACCACCATTCGACTGAAACGGCACAGGAAAAGCGAGAGCCCGTGTCAGAAGCATTGATGCAATATGCACCGGTTCCCCTTTCCGTCGCCAGCTTTTGCCACCCCGACCTGCCGCTGGACGTACGCGGACAAAGCAGGGATTGCCGGTCTGTTCGGAGCTTAAAGATCGACAATTCCCCGGACTGGCATCAACGCCAATAACGCACGCTCATTCTCGTCTCGTGCGCCGCCGTGGATCGGTGGATCGGATACGACGTTTGCAGGTCTTCATTTCCTTAAAATGTCACATACGCGCCGCCCAAAGCGGTCTCGATTGAGGCATGTCTGACCGGGACCCGGCTTCGCCTCGCTCGGCTTGACGCAACGGCGGCTAGATACTTTCTTCCCCTTCGAACTGGCGTTCGAATTCCTCGCGGGTAGCCAAGAAAGTGTCTTTCCGCCGTCCTCCATTTCATTTCGGTTCCGCTGGAATGCGCGCCGATCGTTCCCGGTCTCTTCGACAGCCATCGAGGCCGCGATGGTCGTGGCCCGAAACATCGAAGGAATGAAGACAATGGCAAACATCGGCACATTCACCACCACGAAGAACGGCTTCACCGGTCAGATCAAGACGCTGGCCCTCAACGTCAAGGCCCGCCTCGAGCGCGTCGAAAACCCTTCCGAAAACGGCCCGCAGTTCCGCATCTACTCCGGTTCGGTCGAACTCGGAGCCGGATGGCAGAAGCAGGCGAAAGACACCGAGCGCGACTACATCTCGGTCAAGCTGGACGACCCGAGCTTCCCCGCTCCGATCTACGCCACCCTCATCGAGGTGGAAGGTCAGGAAGGCCTGCAGCTCATCTGGTCCCGCCCGAACGGCAACCGCGACTAAGCGACCAGCACGAGGGCCTCGCCACAAGCGGGCCCTCGATCGCCATTACCCGAGCACAGCGCATCTGTCACCTGATCGGTGCAGACGTTATTCGGCGCCGGCGATTGTCTCCCGATATCCCCGCCGCTTCTTGGTCCGCTCTATCCGCACCAGGGCATTGGTGGCATCGGCCGGGCAGTCAAATGTCTCCATCATCGTCTGTCCCCGGGTTCCGATACGCCCCCAATCGCGAATGAGCGAAGCGCCGCCAAACAGCGTGGGCTGCACGGTGAGACAATAGAACCGCCGCATGTTCCGGGCCGGGTCGATGCGGCGAAGATGGATGGGCGCGAGCTTTTGTGAGGGCATGGGAAGAGTCTCTCTGACGATGCTGGCTCCGTCCAATGAGTTATATGAATCGATGACCCTCAATCGATTCATACCATTCATGCGTGTTTCCCTTTTCGAATGCTGACAAGGCTGTCGCGCTTCGAACGCGGCAGCCTTCTTTTCTAGCCGAAACCGGGTGAGGCCTGGTCTGCTCAGATCGCCCGAGTGTAGTGCGGCGGCAAGTCTGCCCCAAGGACGCACGGTCCCCCCAATTTTCCGGCTACGCCAGAAAATCGGCACCCCCGCGCGCCGCCGCCGGCGGTCGCTTGCGCGATCCCTGACCCAGCCTCACCGCCACACCTTCGGGCGTCATCTTTCAAAGACAATCAAGAGGAGATGACGATGCACCTTGAAATCCAGATTGAAGAACTTCGCGCAGAGCTTCGCAACGCTGTCGATGCCGGCGAGCGCTGCCAGATAACGGCAGAGCTGGAGATGCTGAGAGCAGAGCTTGCGGTCATTGCGTCGGATCAGGACAAAACAATCGAAAGCGTGCCGCCCTTATAAGGCGGCCGTTTCTCGTCTTCGCGATGGAAAGCCTTGGCCCGGATCGACCGGACCAAGGCTTGTTTGACGACCGGCAGATTGCCTCCTCGGTTTTAGAATTGTCATTCCCGGTGAAAACGGTTCTCACGGACGTCCGCATTCGAGCGACTAATTGCCGGTGTCAACTCCAAGCTCGTTCTTGTCTGTTTGCCTTTCGTGTAATACATATTGGTACTAAAGAATGCCTCAGAAATAGGAGAGCACCAATGGCCCGGAACACGTCCGTAACGCTTGGGGATCATTTCACCGGGTTTATCAGCGATCAGGTGCAGACAGGCCGCTACGGCTCCGCCAGCGACGTCGTGCGGGCGGGGTTGCGGCTACTGGAGGAACATGAGGCGAAGGTAAAGGCGCTGCAGGATGCGTTGATTGCCGGGGAACGCTCGGGCGAACCCCAGCCTTTTGATTTCGATGAATTCAAGGCACGCAAACGTGCAGAGTATGAGAGCCGATGAAGGTTCTTGTCTTCTCTCCCGCAGCAAAAATGGACCTTGAGCACATTTGGGATCACAGCGTTGAGATTTGGGGTCTGGATCAAGCAGATCGCTACCTTGACGAGATAAGGGACGCCTGCTTTGGTCTGGCTTCCGGTGACCGGCGAGGCAGGCCGGTAGATGTGCGTGCCGGGTATCTGAAGTATGCTACGGGAGTGCACATGGTCTATTTCCGTGATCACGTTGACCGGTTGGAGGTCATCCGCATATTGCACCAGAGGCAGGACGTGAGCCGGAATCTACCGACATAGCAATTGGCGTGGACCAGGAGGGTTCCCGCATCCTTACCGTCGCTCTGTTCCGAACCGCGACGCCGTCACTTTTTCAGTCATCTCCTTCCTTCGAAAGAACATCGCCCGGCCACACCGCAGCGGCTCATTCCCGCTGGTGAAAACAATCTGCTCATCGGACCGCATCTGCAGAACTTCATGCGGCTGAATGAGAGGACGCTGAGAGAGCTGCCGGGAGCGGTTTCGCGAAACTTGCCCGCCGCGTGAGGAGCGGCTGACCTGTTCGACCTCGATTGTCGTCATGCCACAGCGCTCAGAAATATACCGCGCGGTGTCCGGATCGTTGACCGCGGCGAAGGAGACCCAGGAAGCGGATTCAAACCACTTGGATGTGGCGTCGCGGCCGCCGAAGGCCTCCCGCATCTGGCCGAGCGACTGGAACAGCATCAGAAGCGAGATCCCATATTTGCGGCCGGCATCACGAGCTGTTTCGATGATGCGCATGTAGCCGAGCCGCGCGGCCTCATCGAGAAGAAACAAGACCCGGCCGTTGATGTCTCCGTCGCGGTTGTAAACGGCTTTGAGAAACGCACCGATGATCACCCGGGCCATGCCGGGATGATTTTCCAGGGTGGAAAGATCGATGTTGAGGAAGATTGTTGTCCGGCCGTTGGCGATGATGTCGGTTTTGAAGGTATTGCCGGAGACGAGCGCGGCATAGGTCTCATAGGAGAGCCAGTGGGTTTCCTTGGCGGCGGTCGCATAGACGCCGGAGAAGGTTTGCGGCGTCATGTTGATGAAGGGGCCGACGAGTTCTTTCACGAACTCGTTCGGCGCCGTATCGTGAATGTCCGCCAGGAACTCCTTCAGGTTCTCTTCCGGTTTGGTGAGAATGCTGCGCACCGTGCGCAGCGACCGTTTGCCGGAGGTATTCTCCAGGTCGGAAAAGACGACATGGGCGATCACGCTGGTGATCAGCTGTTCCGCATTGGTGCGGAAGAAGTCGTCCGCTCCGGAGGCGATGCTCGGCTTCTCCGACATGAGCCAGGCCGCAACCGTTGCCATGTCCTCTTCCATCGAGGAGCCGAATTGACCGATCCAGTCGAGGACATTGAACCCGACTTGTCGGTTTTTCGGATCGAGACATATGACCTTCTGGCCCATCGCGTTGCGGCTGCCTGCCACCATCGGTGCAATTTCGGTCGACGGATCAAGAACAATCATTGAACCCGGATATTGGAGGCAGGTGGGAATGACCACGGATGTCGTTTTGTATCCTCCAGAGCCGGCGAAGACGATGCCATGTGTGGATCCAAAGCCCTGGTCGAAAGCGACGAGGGGCGCCTTGCCGCCCTTGCCCCAGGTGTTGTTGTGGCGCGGATCGAAATTGATTTCCGATACGCTGTCCTGATCGACGCGATAGCGTTCTCCGATGACGATACCTCCGTTCTCTGCAAACATCTTCGCGGCGGTCTTACCGTCCATCCAATCGCTTTCGCCGTGGATGCTTCTGCGGCCGGAAACCCGTTTCGGCCGGTTGTCGCCGAAGGCACTGTTGCCCTTCAAGCCTACTTTCAAACCGAACAGACCGACAAAGAGCGCTCCGACCGCACCACCGATCGAATAGAGATCGGCGTACTGCAGAACCGACCCAGGCTGTACTTGCGCCGCGAAAGCATTGAGCCGTAGCGCCTCCCGTAGCGCAGCAATAGCAAAAACCATCAGGCCGCCGGTCAGCACACCGAAGCCAGCCCATTTGATGTCGAGACTGCCGCGCGCTGAGAAGAGAACGATGAGGCCCAGCCCGGCAGAGACAAGAAAGGGAAGGGTAAGCCCGGTCCGGCCGAGCAACAGATAGGCTTTCTGCGTCGTGGCGAAAGAAGCCAGCCTGGTTTCAATTCCGGTGAGGCCCCATTGCGCTATCAGCATCAAGGCTATCGGGATCAGGAACAGCAGCGCCCTTTTGAGTGTCATTCTTGAATGCAGCCTTTCCGATCGCGCGCCATCTGTCGCGCTCATTCATGTCGCCAAGGCGCTTCGATGCATCCATGAGAATGCCGAGAAGGATGGCCTTGTCTGTCTCGCGAAGCCCGGCTTTGACGATGAGACCGCCGAGCTGGATTTTTTCGCGTGCGTCTTTCTTGCGGTCCAGCAATCGTGTTCGCCTTATCCGGTTTTCTAGACTTCTGAATTGCCCTTCAATTCTGCGGAGCTGCAGCGTGAGCTTGTGAAGCGGCCGGCTTTTGAAATCGGGCGGCGAGGTCGTTCAAGGCTTTGGCGAGTTCAGACTCATCAATGTCGAGTTCGGCGAGGCCGCTCTCCATGACGAGCTTGGCGACGCGCTCGGACTGCTTTTTGAGCACCTGCCTTTTCTTCTGCTGGAGCTTGGCAATCTGAGCTTCGATGTCGTCGATCTGCTCGGATGCGGTTTTGGAAGTGCGCGGAGCCATCAGATTTTCCTTGATTTTAAATGGGTTGTTTAAAGGGAGAGGGCTCGCTCATAGCGTGTCATATTCCTCAAGTCGAGCTTGGTTGCAAAACTTGTCGTGGATACAACCAAGAAGGAGTCCGCTTCGAAAAAAGCGGAGCGGCCTCGCGGCAAGCTGAAGCGCTCCCTGAAGATCCGGTTTTCCAGCCCGTGAGGGCCGCAGTCCGGTTTTGAAGAAAACCGGACGGAGCAGGCGAAGGCTTGAACGCGCTCCCCATAAAGCGCTGAAGAGAAAGCCGAAGCCTGTGGTAAATCGGATCTGGGCGGTGGCGGACTTGCCACATCACCCGCACGGCAGACCGGCAGAGAACGGAGTTTTTCTGAAGCCAGGGCGGCGCTTCCAGCGTCCTATCGCCGCAAACGGCGATAGCTCTCAAGCGGAAACGATTTTCAATCGTTGAGTGCAAGAGCGCACTTATAGGATTGCATCTGCAATCCCGTGATGGTATGAGAGTTGAATTGCAACCAATGGGCTGCAATCCCCGCCTTCGCCGTTCTGGCGCTTTGTCTCTCCGCTGTCCTCTTCGATCGTCCCCGCCAGCCTCTTCACATCCGGAATCCCTGCCCTCGATGGCCATCTACCATTTCCATGTCCAGGTGATTTCCAGGAGCGCGGGCCGGTCGAGTGTTGCGGCGGCCGCTTACCGGCATCGCGCCCAAATGACGGTGTCGAACGACTCCGATCACATGACATTCGACTATGCGCACAAGGACGGCGATCTGGTGCATGAAGAACTGGCGCTGCCTGATCAGACGCCGGAATGGTTCCGGACGCTGATCGACGGTCGGAGTGTAGCGGGTGCCAGTGAAGCGCTCTGGAATGCGGTTGAGGCGCATGAGACGCGCGTCAACGCACAGCTTGCCCGTGAGATTGTCTTGGCGCTGCCGTCTGAACTCAGCCGCCCGGAGAACGTTGCCCTGGTGCAGGGCTATGTTGGGCAAGCCTTCACATCGCGGGGCATGATCGCGGACTGGGTCTATCACGACAAGGAAAACAATCCTCATGTCCATGTCATGTTGACGATGGCGCCGCTCACCGAGAAGGGCTTCGGGTCGAAGTGGGAAACGCTTCTCGACGAGAATGGCGAGCCGGTTCGGAAAGGCAGCCAGAAGAATGGAAAGATCCAATATCGAGCCTGGGCGGGCGACAAGGAAACGCTGAAACAGTGGCGTGAGCTTTGGGCCGTTCATGCGAACAAGAGCCTGGAACAAGCCGGGCACGATGCGCGGATTGATCATCGCAGTTTTGAGGCCCAGGGGATCGAACTGCTGCCGACATCGAAGATCGGTGTGCAGGCGCGTAACATTGTTAGCCAGGCAAAAGCGCAAGGGCGTGATGCCGGTCTGGAACGCTCGTCATGGCATGCGGAAAGCCGGCTTGAGAATGTCAGGCGGATCACGCGCCGGCCGGAAATCGTCATTGACGCAATCACGCGCGAGAAGAGCGTTTTCGATGAACGAGACATTGCCAAATACCTTCACCGCTACGTGGACGATGAGGCTAAATTCCATGACCTGCTTGCACGCGTTCTGAATTCTCCAAACCTTGTGAAGCTTGCGGTCGAAGCGGTTGATCCGGAAACCGGCGAAATGGAACCGGCGAAGTTTACCAGCCGGGAGATGATGCGGCTTGAGGCAGAGATGGCGCGGCGGGCGGATCATCTTGTGTCCGTTTCCTCGCATGGCGTGGATGCGCGTTTGCGTGATGGTGTGCTTGTCAGTGTCAAAAAACTTTCCGATGAGCAGCGTGTTGCGATCGAGCGCATCACGGGTGACGAGCGCATGGCGTCGGTCGTCGGCCGGGCTGGGGCGGGCAAGACCACGATGATGAAAGCCGCGCGTCAGGTATGGGAGGCAAACGGCTATCAGGTTTTTGGTGCCGCGCTTGCAGGCAAGGCTGCCGAGGGACTGGAGAAGGAAGCCGGGATCGCATCGCGCACTTTGGCATCCTGGCAATTGTCCTGGGGACGTGGCGAGCGGCTCCCTGACAAAAGGTCCGTGTTCGTGATCGATGAAGCCGGCATGGTCGATAGCCGACAGATGAGCGTCTTTGTCGAAACGATCGCGAAGGCGGGAGCCAAACTCGTTCTGATCGGAGACGCGGAACAGCTGCAGCCGATTGAAGCGGGCGCTGCCTTCCGGTCGTTGACCGATCGAACCGGATACGCGGAACTCGGCACGATCTACCGGCAACGTGAACAATGGATGCGCGATGCGTCGATGGATCTAGCACGCGGCAATGTCGCGAACGCGATCCATGCCTATCGGGCAAACGGTCATGTCGTCAGCATGCCGCTCAAGGATCAGGTTTTTGGGAAGCTGATCGACGACTGGTCGCGCGACTACGATCCGTCGAAGTCGATGCTGATGCTGGCGCATTTGCGGGAAGATGTGCACCGGCTCAACCGGATGGCGCGGCAAGTGCTGATTGACCGCGGCGTGATCGAGACTGGCAGAAGGTTCCGCACGGAGGAGGGTGAGCGGTTCTTTGCCGCCGGCGACCAGATTGTCTTCCTGAAGAACGACCGGGAGCTGAACGTCAAGAACGGGATGATCGGCCGCGTGGTCGAAGCAGGCGAGGGGCGCATCCTCGCTGAGATTGGGGATATCGGTTCGAACCAGACCCGGCGTGTAGAGGTCAGTCAGAAGACCTATCGCAATGTCGATCATGGCTACGCGACAACGATCCACAAATCGCAAGGCGCCACCGTCGACAAGGTGAAGGTGCTGGCAACGCTCTCCCTCGACCGGCATCTGACCTATGTGGCGATGACCAGGCACCGGGAGGACGTGAAGCTCTATCACGGCGCGTTGTCCTTCGCGAAGAATGGCGGATTGATAGAAGTGCTTTCCAGGAAGGGCGCGAAAGATACGACGCTCGATTATGCCGGCTCGGAACTCTATGCCCAGGCACTCAGCTACGCCAATAGCCGGGGGCTCTATGGGCTTCGGGTTGCCAAGGCCATGGTCCAGAACCAGCGCCGCTGGTTTGCCGAGCAGAAGGCCAAACTCTCGGAGCTCGGTGAGCGGCTATTGTCCCTCGGTGAAAAGCTGGGGATTGGCTTGAACGGTTTTGAGCGAAGTCTTGCAGGGGAGACGAATACCGTCCAAATACAATCGCGCGAACATCCTGCCACAACACAACCCTGGATCGCGGGTGTGACGATGTGGGCCATGTCCATCTCTGACACTGTGGAGGCCAAGTTGCAGTCGGATGCCACGTTGACAACTCATTGGATCGAAGTCCAGAACCGCGCCCGGCTTGTATTCGAGCGGCCGGAAGAGGCCGTCAAGGCGATGCGGATCGAGGACATCGTGACGTTGAGTGGCGAAGCGCAAACCACGGCTCGCGACAGGCTCGCGGAAGCGCTGGCCAATGCGCCCGAGCAGTTCGGTGCGCTGCGCGGCAAGGCGGGCATGCTGGCGGGCAAGACTACCCGCGAAATCCGCGAGCAGGCGCTGACCAACGTTCCGCAGCTCAGCGATGATGTGAAAACCTATATCCGTCTGAGGGCCGAGATCGTAACTTCAAGTACCGTGGAACTGGAGCGCGAACGCGATCTGTCGCGTGTCGATATTCCAGCGCTGTCACCCGCGGCCGAGACGGTCTTGTCGCGGATCCGTGATGCCATCGACCGGAACGATCTAAGTAGCGGCCTGTCTTTCCTTCTGGCGGACAAAATGGTTGAAGCGGAACTCGGTGAAGTTGCCGCAAAGTTGGACCGGCGGTTCGGAGAGCGCGCATTCGTGGCAGGAATGAAACCCGAAGGACCTGCCTTTGAGAAGGCGGCTGCCCGGGTTGCCGATGAAAACCGGGCCAGGTTTGCGGAGGCATGGCCGAAGTTCAATGCCATCCAGAAAATCAACGCCAAAAGGCTTTCTCACGAGCAAGCTCAGGCACAAGCCCTGAAACAGAATGTTTCCAAAGATCAGGGCATGACCCGGTGATAAACGAGGTGAGGCGGAAGGACAGGCGAGGGGCTCTGCTGATCCTGTCGTTTGCCGGAATGGTAGTTGGCGGCATTGCCGCGGCCGGAACCTTCGGCGGATACCGGATCAACACAACACCGAGCTTTCCGCTCGGACTTTGGCGGATCGAGGCGCTCTCCCGCGAAGTTAACGTGGGCGACACCCTGTTCATCTGTCCGCCCGCAGATGCGCCGGCGATCAAACTGGCTCGGGAACGCCTCTATCTTCCCGCGGGTCTCTGTGAAGGCGGGATAGCACCGCTTATCAAAACTGTCGTCGCCCTGCCCGGGCAAACCATCGCCATCGAGGGCGACCAGGTGGCCATCGATGGTGCTCGCCTGGCGCATTCTTCCATTCAAGAGGCGGACGGGCAGGGGCGCGCCTTGACCGCCTTTACCGAGGGCGTCGTTCCTGTCGGCGCGCTCTTTGTTCATTCCGACTATGTGGCTTCCTTTGACTCAAGATATTTTGGACCCATTCCGGCGGGTGGCGTTCTCGGCCTGGCGCGAGAAGTGTTCACCTTCCAGCCTTAAGTTTGCGCGCAGTCTGTTTTGTATTCTGGGAGGCATGGCGACCGCCACAATCGGCTGGTCCGGGAACGTGCTCCTGTTGCCGGCCGGAATGCTGTTTCCGGCTTTCTGGGCTTACGCCCCGTCGCGATCCGTGTCGGCACTGGTGGCCGCCGCGCATTTCCTTGGAGCGTCACGGGGCTTGCCGCAGGGCGCCAGCATCTTCTTCGGCTCCCAATATGCAATCGGCCTGGGGCTGTGGTTCGCGGCATCGCTCGTCTTTGTCGCCGTTCATTCGGTACTTTGGACGCGCAGATCCGGATGGCCACGAATGCTGCGCTACCTGATCGCAAGTGTTCTGATGAGCCTGCCACCCTTCGGGATCGTGGGTTGGGCCAGTCCGATCACAGCGGCCGGAGTGCTCTTTCCGGGGTGGAGCTGGTTTGGGCTGGCAGCGACCGCGATCCTGTTGCTCATGATGACCACAAACCTTTGGCGGATCGCGGTTCCGGTGGTGGCCGGTTGTGCTGCCTGGTCCGCCGCATTCTGGACAGAGCCAAAGGTAATCGAGGGTTGGACCGGCATCAACACCACTTTCGGTTACGAAGGGGCTGGACAGCTTGCCGGTTATGAGCAGCAGCGGGAAACCATTCTCATGGTTCGAAGGGCGGCCGGGCAGGGGGCGAAAGTCGCCGTCCTTCCCGAAAGCGCTCTTGGACTATGGACGCCGACGACGGAAAAGCTTTGGACGGACGCTTTGTCCGAACTGCCGGTGACTGTGATCGGAGGAGCCGCTGTTGTTCAAAGGACTGGCTACGACACAGTCATGGTGGAGATTTCGGGAAGCGGATCGCGGATCTTCTATCGCGAGCGCATTCCGGTTCCGGTCTCGATGTGGCAGCCCTGGCGGCGGCTCACGGGCGATGGAGACGGCGCCAACGCCTACTTCTTCGATAATCCCGTCACACAGGTTGCAGGCACCCGTGCCGCGCCTCTGATCTGCTACGAACAGCTCCTCGTTTGGCCCGTTCTGCAATCCATGGCCATGGGCTCAGACGCAATCGTTGCGATCGGCAACGGCTGGTGGACGGGTGAAAGCAACATTACCGACATTCAACGCGCCAGCGTCACGGCATGGGCAAAGCTGTTCGATGTGCCACTGGTGATCGCATTCAACGAGTGAACCCATGATAGATGCTGCCTTGATAGAACAATGTGCCGATCCCTCCCTGACCCCTGCCATCGTTGAAGAGTTCATCGCAGCAGCCGGCTCGGAGGACGCGTTGAATGTGACGGTTCGGGCGGGATCGAAGACATATCTGGTGCCGAAGACGAATTCCACGCAAGAGGCCATGAAGCTGGTTCAGGATCACCTCGGCAAAGCCGTCGTCCGTGTCGGGATCACGCAATATCCGGTTGGCATTGGCATTGCGGACAAGTCTCAGGTCTCCGCGGACGTGTTCGACACCTGCAACAACATCAAGATTGGGACAGCGTTGTTTGCCCGCGTCTACAAGGTCGTGACGAAGTGGTACGGCACGCCGGTACCGGAGGCGTTTGAAGATGCCATCGAGACGTACCAGACCGGGTATTTTGACGGGGAATATGTGTTCGCGGCGGAAGATCCAGGCGAAAGCGTTGACCTGGCAGCTCCGAGCCCGACAGGCTCAAAAATAGGTGCGACGGGAACGGAAAACGATATTGCGGGATCAGACCCAAAAAGTGAACTCCGGCAACAGCTGTGGGCACAGGATCCGAACAAGGCGGAAATTGGTGTCGATCTGTCTGAAATTGGGGATTTCAACAGGGAATGAATACCTGTGTTGTCGTTAGCCAAGATGATCGTTAAGTTGATGCGCACAGTTATGTCGAACCATATTGCTGGACAGAGAGTGAACTCAGATCAGTTGTAGAAGTTTCGATTTGATCTGACGGTTACCGCCTTTGAGGCTGTGTATGTCAGATCAGGTTTGGTCTATTTTCTTGTCGAGCCAAACCTTCTTTCCATCGGCCAGGGTTTCCATGGGCGTTCTGCCACAGCACATTTTGCCCTGATGCGTGCGTTCGCGATTGTAGTGATCAATCCATAGATCCAGCTCCTTTTGCAAGTCATCGATGGTTTCGAAGACGGTCTTTCGGAATGCGACTTGATAGAATTCCTGTAAGACCGTCTTGTGGAAGCGTTCGCAGATACCGTTCGTCTGCGGTGATTTTGCCTTGGTCTTTGTGTGGTCGATATCGTTGATTGCCAGATAGAGCTGGTAATCGTGGCTCTCTGCCTTGCCGCAATATTCGGTGCCTCTGTCGGTCAGGATACGCAGCAAGGGTAACTCATGCTCCTCAAACAATGGCAGAACACGATCATTGAGCAGGTCCGCAGCCGTGATCGGTGTCTTGGTTGTGTAGAGCTTGGCGCAAGCGACCTTGGAATAGGTATCGACGAAGGTTTGCTGATAGATCCGGCCGACGCCCTTCATGGTGCCGACATAGAACGTGTCCTGAGAGCCCAGATAGCCGGGATGGGCCGTTTCGATCTCTCCGCAGGCCTCGTCGTCATGGGCCTTCTTCTCAAGAGCGGCGACCTGGCTGTCTGTCAGGATCGTGCCTGTTTCGGCCACATGGATTTCCAGGGCCTTCAGGCGCTGCTTGAAGTTGGCCAAGTTGTTCCGGAGCCAGATAGAGCGAACGCCGGATGGGGAGACAAAGACACCACGCTTGCGCAGCTCGTTTGAAACACGAACCTGTCCATGAGCTGGCTGCTCAAGGGCATAGTCCAGGACGGCGGCTTCGACTTGCTCATCCACGCGGTTCTTCTGGTTGGGCTTGCGCCGGCTCTTGTCCAGAAGCGCTTCAACACCGCCATCCTCAACAGCTGACTTGTAACGGTAGAAGGTGTCACGGGAGAGCCCCATCACCTTGCAGGCCTGGCTCACATTGCCAAGCTCTTCGGCCAGGTTTAGAAGACCGACTTTGTGTTTGATGATCCGTTCGTTACTCTCATACATGAGGGTTACCTTTTGGGCTTGAGATGATTGTTTGGTCACAACCATCAAAGCCGGTAACCCTCAGCTCGAAAACCGAGATGTCAGATCAAGTCTCAATTTCTACAGATCAGTTGTTCCCATATTCGTTTAGCAGAACAGCGACAAATGAACGACGATTGCAGTTTCTGATTGATCCTGTAACGCTTCGAAAGCGTCCTTAGGCTCTGTTGAGTATTTCGTATTGCTCGACGGACCGCCTCTGTCGTTGTGGCGCTTCGGTTTAGTACATGTCGCATAGATCCTCCTTCCATTCGGGAGACAACACTGCGCCATCAAACTCTCGGATCAATCACCTAGAGGGGAATTCTCATTGCAGCGAGCCTCCTGTTGCGCCAATAAGTCACAATCGCGTAAATTGATTATCGAAGAACTGCGTTTGCCAACGAGATACTAGACAACTAGATGTGGCTCAGGAAGTCATCATACCGTTGAGTCCAAACCTATCACACACTATCTGTTAAACCGACTACTCAAGTGGAACAGCAAAACCAAATTTGGTTGTTGAGATTCCATTTGGCAAACGCCTTCAGGTGAACGCTTTCAATGAAGAAGGATATGGTAAAGGCAGCCGCTATTATCTCTGTTTGGTGCGGCAGTCTTCAGCAAAGTTTTGCTCAAATGGAGCATACATTCCCAGAAAATAAGTTAGTGGTTGAGCATGCAAATGTAGTTAGGTCGGTGTCAAATATGGACACATTATTTGGATATGTTACTATTTGGAATGGAACTAACCAAGCAGTAAATATTTCAGAAATATATTCCGAAGAACTTGGCGTTGCTTCAGTTTATTCTGTAAATTATTCTGATGTCGATCCTGTATTTGTTGAATACCCACTAACTATACCTGCGCACGCGGAGCTTATGATGAGGCCTTCTGGAATTTACCTAGAACTAAAGAGGGAAAATGTAGGTTTCGAAGGAATATCTGAGATTTCTCTTACCTTGGAATTTGAAGACAAAACTAGTTTGCAAGTGCCTGCAGAAATACTTGTAACTGGCGAAGATTTACCTGACCACCATCATGGTGATGGAAAGACGTATGGGCATGATTAGTAATATTATATCGCAACAGTTAAGCAAACGTCATTGGGATTTAATGAGCTTAAATTTTTGAAAACCGTAAGCGACGTCTGCGGCCCACGTGGTTTCAGTTTGACGGCGTGAAGTTCCATGGCAGAAGTTCGTCGATCCGGCTTTTTGGATGGCCGCCAGCAATGGCTTCGAGGGTGGCCTTGAGATAGGCGAAGGGCTCGACGTTGTTGATTTTCGCGGTCTCAATAAGCGATGCGATGCGGCCCCAGGTGCGGCCGCCCTCGTCATGGCCGGCGAACAATGCATTTTTCCTGTTTAATGCAATTGGCCGGATCAAATTCTCAACACTGTTGCTATCAATCTCGACACGGCCGTCGTGGAGGAAGGTCTGCAAACCATCCCAGTGACGATGGATGTAGGCAAGCTTCTCGCCAAGGCGGGACTTGGCGGAGACCCGGAGGCGTTGCTCTTGCAGCCATAGTCCGAAGGCGTCGACCAGAGGCGCGGTGCGGGCCTGCCGGGCCGAGTGCCGCTGCCCTGGCGCCGTGCCGCGGATATCGGCCTCGACCCTGTAGAACTCAGCGATCCGGCGCAGGCCCTCGGCGGCGATTTCGGAGCCGTCGCGGTCGAAGACCTCCTTCAGTTTCCGCCGTGCGTGGGCCCAGCAATGGGTCACGCGGATCGGATCGCCGCCCTTGCGGGACGAGCGCGTCAGGCAGTTGTAGCCCTGGTAGCCGTCAAGTTGCAGGACCCCGTCGAAGCCACGAAGGATTTTCTCCGCGTTCTCTCCGCGGCGGTTAGGCGCATAGAAGAAGACCACGCCGGGTGGATCGTCCCCGCCCCAGGCGCGGTCGTCTCGGGCCAAGGCCCATAGATACCCGGTTTTCGTCTTGCCGCGGCCCGGATCCAGCACCGGCGCCGTGGTCTCGTCCATGAACAGCTTGGTCGACACCTTCAGATGCTCGGCCAGCCGCTCGACCACGGGGGCGAGGTGGAACGCGGCAGTGCCGACCCAGTCGGCCAGCGTGCTGCGATGGATATCGATGCCCGACCGGGCAAGGATCTGGCTCTGACGATGCAAGGGCAAATGGTCCGCGTACTTGGCAACCAGAACATGCGCAATGGCGCCTTCCGTCGGCAGACCGCCTTCGATGAGATGCGCCGGTGCCGGCATCTGCGTGACGCCGTCGGTACAGGCGCGGCAGGCGTATTTGGGGCGGACGGTGACGATCACGCGCAGCTGTGCGGGCACGATGTCCAGCCGCTCCGTGCGATCCTCGCCGATCTTGTGCATCACTCCGCAACCGCAGGGACATTGCAGGTTGTCGGGTTCGATCACACGCTCGATGCGCGGTAGGTCCTTCGGCAGGTTGCCCCGGTTGCGACGGGCCGGACGGCGGGTTTTGCCCTCGGAAGGGTGCCGCTCGTCCTGGCTTTCCTCAACCTCGGCGATGGCAGTCTCGAGGTCTTCGAAAGCCAATTGCCGTTCATCTTCGCTGAGCTTCTCCGACCTTTTGCCGTGAACCGCGTGGTTCAATTCCGCGACCAGATGTTCCAGGCGCTTGTTGATCTCCTTGAGCGCATCCCTTTCGCGCAGGAGCGCGGCGACAGCATCACGCTGGTCAGCGGGGATCGCGGAAAGATCGATGGCGACAGTGGAAGGCATGGGCCGAGAATAGCCCGGGACCGCTCCGGATGCCCGCCATTTCCGGTACCTGATTCATTCTGCCGCAGCCGGAGAACGAGCCTCCAATGCCTTCACCTTGCGCCAGTCCAGGCCCGAGAACAGTGCCTCGAACTGAGCATGGTTCAGCGACATCATACCATCCCGAACGGCGGGCCAGGTGAAGGTCGTATCTTCCAGCCGCTTGTAAGCCATCACCAGGCCGGTGCCGTCAAAATACAGGAGCTTCAAGCGGTCGGCTCGCCTGGACCGGAACACAAAAACCGTGCCGGTGAACGGGTCCTTGCGCAAAACGGACTGGACCAGGGCGCTCAACCCATCATGTCCTTTTCTGAAGTCGACTGGCTTTGTCGCCACCAGGATACGCACCCGGTTCGAGGGGAAAATCATGATCCACGCCCAAGAGCGTGTACGATCCCAGCAATCCTGTCCGGGCTCACGGAAGCTTCCAGCCGGATTATGGTTCCGCCGTAAATGATCTCCACCGCGGCCAGCGGCTTCGCATCCTCTTGAACGGGCGCCGGAGTCGGTTCCAGAACGGCCGGTACAAACTCCGCTCCCGGAAGATCCGGCACCACAAGTTTGCCCTCCCGCGCCAAACGCCGCCATGCCGAGAGATGGTTGGGCTTCATGCCGACACGCCGGGCGACCTCGTTCACTGTCACCCCGGGAAGATAGGTCTCCGCGACAAGCCGCCCCTTCACTTCATTGGGCCAACGGCGCATTCCCGTGTCGCGCGGCAAAATCTCATAACCGCATACGGACTCCATATGGAGCTCTCTATGGACTCCCGTAAGCATCCGGCGTAGACCGCGGTGCGGTCAGTTTCCGATCAATGTTGTTGGTTCTGGCTCTTTGCGAAGCCCGCTTTGCCGAGTGCTCGGCGCCGAGCGAGCTTGGCGATGCGCTGGTTGATCAGGTCGACGCTGATATCACCCGGCTCAAAGCGACCGCCATGCCACTGCACCAGTTCGCGATGCTGCGGGTGGCGTGGCTTTGCCATCGCCTCCAGGAAGTCCGCGAAGCCGAAGGTTCCACCGACATCTTCCGGCGGTGCACGGTTTTCGCCTTCCAGGAAGCGAGGATATTCGAATGCGGGATCGGCGGCCTCGACAGATTCAACGACCACAGTGTGGCGCCAATTGTCGCCGAAGTCGTAGGTATAGGCGAACGTGGTGATGCCGCGGTCGATGAGCGTTCGGATGCGTGCATTCTTCGCAGCATAGGTCTTGCGGCCGTAGTCCTCGGCAGGGTCGGGAACATCGTAGTGCCTGCCACCGGCCTCAAACTCAAAAAGGTGGTAATCCTCGAACAGCATGACGGCCTGGATAACGTCGTGCAGCCCCTTCAGACTCATGGCAAGCGGAACTTCAACCCGGCGCCAGATCCGGGGTTCGATGTCATCAAGCTTGATGTGTAATCGGGCGATCTGTTCGTTCTGCATCATGACGCTGGTGCCGATGCCGGGGTATGCGGTTCCCAGTTCCAGGGCAGCAGTTCTTCGACTCTGGAAACAGGCGTTTCGGCGATGCGGGCGAGGACATCGGCAAGCCAGGCTTGCGGGTCGACGTCGTTGAGCTTCGCCGAGTTGAGCAGCGTCGCCATGAAGGCGGCGCGGTCGGCTCCACGAACCGATCCGGCGAACAGCCATGACTTCCTGCCGAGGGCAAAGCCGCGCAAGGCTCGTTCGGCGGCATTGTTCGTCAGGCAGATCCGGCCATCATGAAGGAAGGTGATGAAGCCGTCCCAACGCTTGAGCATGTAATCAATCGCCTCGGCAACCGAGGAGCTGCGCGACAGCTTGCCCCGTTCAGTCCGCAACCATTCTTCAAGACCTTCGGCAAGGGGGATGCCGTCCCTGCGCCGCCGCTCCAGGCGTTCGCCGGCAGTGAGCCCGTTGATCTCGCGCTCAATGTCGAACAAGGCATCGATGCGCTTGACCGCCTCCAACGCAATCGGTGAGATCGGTGCGGCGTTCTTCCTGCGCCTGGCGTTGGTGGTGATGTCGGCAAGCACGAAGAACTTGCGGCGCGCATGTGACCAACACAGCGCCTGGGTCAGCGGACCAGGATCACGGTCCACCTTGAACAGCGGATTGTAGCCGCTGTAGGCGTCAGCTTGCAGAATGCCGGTGAAGCTCTTCAGATGGCACTCGGGGTGTTCCTGGCGCCGGTTGCGAGAAGCATAGTAAAGGGCCGCCGGCGGAGATTGCCCGCCGAACGGGCGATCGTCGCGGACATAAGTCCAGATGCGGCCGGTATCGGTCTTGCCCTTGGCCAGGATCGGCACGGTGGTGTCGTCGCCGTGCAACCTCTCGGCACTCAGCACATGCGCCTCGATCAGCGAATGGACCGGCTTGAGTGCCGCCGCGCAGGCACCGACCTGGTCCGCAAGCGTCGACAGGCTGAGATCTATGCCCTCGCGCGAGTAACGCTCGCTCTGCCGGTTCAGCGGCTGATGCTGTGCAAACTTCTCGAAAAGGATCATCGCCAAAAGGTTCGGACCGGCAAAGCCGCGCGGCGTCACATGGAACGGAGCTGGCGGCTGAGTGATCTTCTCGCACTCCCGGCAGCTGAACTTCTCCCGCACGGTCTGGATCACTTTCCACTGGCGCGGGATCACTTCCAGCGTCTCGGTGACATCCTCACCGAGCTTGGCCAGCTTCGCGGATCCGCAGCATGGACAGCTCTTCGGCGCGGCAACAATCACACGCTCACGCGGCAGATGCTCTGGAAACGGTTTCTTTGATGGACGTCTGCGCTCAAACGCTTTGATGGTCGATGAACGTGCCGCGGCTTCCGCCACCAGCTCGTCCTGAGCGGCATCGGCCTCCAGCTCTTCGAGCTGCAATTCCAACTGCTCTAGAAGGCGGGCCTTGCGCTCCGAACGGTGTCCGTGGATCTCCCGCTTGAGCTTCTCGATCTCCAGCTTCAACCGGGCGATCAGAGCCTCCGAATGCGAGTTTACCGCCTGGGCACGGGCAGCGAGGGCCTCAGCTTCACGGCGGGCCGCACGCTCTGCGAGGATCATCGCGTGCGCACTGGCAAGGTCGTCGGGAAGGTGTTCGGCCGCATCGAGCATGGCGGGAGGGAATCATATTCGCTCCCGCCACGCCAGCGTTTTCCACTACCCGGCAGAGCTTGGCCGCCAGGTTTTTTGCGGCATTCGCCAATCGATGCCTTCCAGCAGATATCCGAGCTGGGCTGGGGTGATGGACACCGTGCCGTCGGCTGCCGATGGCCAGATGAACCGGCCGCGTTCCAGCTTCTTCGTGAACAGGCAGGCACCCTGGCCATCGTGCCAGATCACCTTGATCAAGCCTCCGCTCCGGCCGCGGAAGACGAACAGGTGGCCGCTCATCGGATCCTGCCTCAGTGTCTCCTGAACCATCAGCGACAGCCCGGGAAAGCCTCTGCGCATATCCGTGTGGCCCGTCGCAAGCCAGACCTTCACACCATTCGGGACCGGGATCATCGCCGCTCCAGAAGATCGAGAATACGCCCCAGGGCCTCCGTGTCGATGTCGCTGTCGAACCGAACCCGTTTACCCCGGCCCAACTCGATCATCACAACGCTCGGCTTACGACGCGCACGTTGCGGCGGAGCAGGCTTCGTGGGCTGAGCCGGCGACGGCAAGGAAACAGCATCGGATATCGTCACCGGGACAAATTGCACAGCAGGCGAAGGTGCGGGTGTTGCGCGGTCCGTCGACGCCCGGCCGTCGGAGATCGTGCACAACTGCTTGCGCCACCGGAAAAGCTGGCTCACATGGCAACCCGCCGCCCGGGCAACCTCCGACACGCTCACTCCAGGTTCAAGGCAGGCAGCGACAAGCCGCTCCTTATCCTCCTGCGACCATCGCCGACGGCGTTCTACCGACGTGATCACCTCAATATGCTGCTTCGTCATATGACTGCTCCTAGTGCTACCACTAGGACTGGCAGTCTTCAGCTTAAAGCCGCAAGACGGCCTTCACCGGAGGGGTACGGACTCCCAAACCTGCCTCCATTCCCAAATCGACAATGGGTATGGATTCCAGCATCAAGACGGAAGCGAACAGGTGGGGTCCAGCCGCCGCTTACTGAAAACCAATCAATTGCGATTGCGCACTCAACTATCTCATCTAAACATTGCGTGCGATCTTACGGGGGTTTCTAAAAAACCTCAAAACAACTACCCGCAGCAAAAAGCTGAAAATTGGAAAGTGTTTCTCGCAGCACCAATACTCGGGCAGAAACGACTTCGAACTGATCTTCGGCAGGCACGAGGAGTTTCGCAGCATCGCCAAGTGCTATGACTGCAACGCCAGTAACTTTCTGTCATCCCTCTGGCTCGCGTTAAGCGTCTGCGACTGGTTATGGTCTGAAACCTAACGAAACTTCACTGTAGCTTCGAATCCTCATCAATAGGTATCAGGTGCGTTTTGTTTCACGAAATCCTGAAACACTTTTAGCGTCTCATCACTAACATGGTGTTCGATACCTTCCGCGTCTTGCTCGGCCACTTCCGCGGAAATTCCTAGTGTAACCAGGAAATCAACGACAATCCTGTGCCGCTTGCGGCAGGCGTCCGCCAGTTGGCGGCCCTCCTCGGTCAAGCGTATATCGCGGTAGCGCTCCTGAAGGATAAGGCCTTCTCGCTTCAGCCTGGCGAGATTTTTCGATACCGTCGGCTGCGCAACGCCGAGCCGTTCGGCAATTTCGACTGGGCGCGCAGACCCGTTCAGGTGAATGAGTTCCGCGATGAGTTCCACATAGTCCTCGACCATTTCATTCTGATGCGCGGTGCGCACAGCCTCAAACCCGCTGGCCTGTTCATCGACACTTCTATCGGACGCCTTGGGTGAAGGACCGGTCATGAATGGAGCACATCCTCTTTGCTTTCAGTGTGACTGTGTATGCCGCCAATTTTGCCACTTGACAATGCGTTAGAATGTCCTAAGAAAATTAGCCAGAGCTAAATTTAATAGGCGTTGCTATGAAATATCTCCTTGCCAGCGCGGTGATCTGCCTTGTTCCGGGCACCGCGCAAGCCACCGCAATCAAAGAAGCCCCTTGGGCTCCACGTGCAGCCGCCTATCGGCACACCTTGTTTCTGGGTAACCTTTCCCCAGTCCCCTGGGAGAAAATCGAAGCCAGCTGGAACCGTGCCGTTCCAGGCAGCTCACTGCCGGATGCCGCGGTTTCCCGCGCAAGTGACGAGGAAGCCGCTGCTCTTAACAGGGCACTTCAGGTGCAGGACCGTCAGGCGCTGTTTGAAGCAGCAACGGTCATCGTTGCGCAAGGGATACTGCGTCACCTGGAAAATGCGGATGCCAGGCTCGGAACCCCAGAAGCAGCCACTGAGTTGGCCAAGGCCGAAACGCTTTACCGCGCCTTTGAAGATGCTATTCGCGCCGCCGATGAGCCCGCCGCCCGCCAGCTTGGCAGGGCATGGCTCGTCCTGAATTCGTCCCTTGGTAGTGGCGGTGTTCTGGGCCAAGGCGGACAGGAGAGCAACAAGGCAGAATTCGAAAACGCCCGCAAAGATATTTCCGATTATATCAGCACCAACTACCTGCCGGCAGAATTTGCAACTCGTGACAAGCTGGCTCCTGTTCCTGAAACGGTTTTCCTTTCCGGATGGGAAGTGAAACTGCCTGCAACATTGCCTCCGGGGTCAAACATTGCCGATCAAAGCGAACTACCGCGCCTTATTCTTCAATTCGAGGAAGCCGGGGAAGACGAGGCCAACCTGCCGCTTGTCGCTTATGGCGACATGCTGTTTGACAGTCCTGAGATCTTCGGCGGCCCTGCGCAGGAACTTGGGATTGCCTGTTCCACCTGCCATAATAGATCTGACATCAACAGGGAGTTCTTCATTCCGGGGCTCAGCAATCGCCCCGGGGGAATGGATGTCGATGGTGCTTTCTTCAATCCGATGTTCAATGACAGGAAGGACGATCACCTCGATACGCCGTCGATGCGCGGTATACGGTTCACCGCGCCTTATGGCCGTGACGGAAGGGAACCCAGTCTGCGCCGCTTCATCCGCAACGTGATTGTTACCGAATTCGCCGGCAAGGAGCCCACCCCGTTTCAGCTTGATGCGCTAGTCGCCTATGTCCGTGAGTTCGACTGGCTGCCGAATCCGCAAATCGACCGGGCAGGCCGGTTGACCGACAAAGCCTCCGAAGCGGCAGTGCAGGGTGAAGCCATCTTCAACACTGTTTTTCCCGGACTAAACGGCAAGTCCTGCGCGTCCTGCCACACGCCAGATCAGAATTTCACGGATGGACAGACACATGATATCGGCAGCTCAGAGCCGCCTTTCCCCGGAGGCACAGCCACAGCCTTCGAAACGCCAACGCTGCGCAACATCAACTTCACCGCCCCCTATATGCATGACGGTTCGCTGCCGACGCTGGCCAGCGTTGTCGATTGGTTCAACGACACCAGAAATCTTGGGTTGGACGAAGAGCAACGAATGGACCTGACGGCGTATCTGGAAGCCATCGGCGATGGCGAAGAGCCCTATCAGCGCTTTGAAGGCCGTGACAGTGTCTTCCGCCTGTCCTGGGAAGAGCTGACTACTTTCGCGTCAACCCTGGACACACTTCTGCCCGCCCGCGATGCTCAGAATATCGCGTTGCTCATCGATACGGTTGCGCCGGATCTTGCAGCCGACGCCAGCGTGATGACCAACCAGGAGGCAAAACCCGAAATCTATGAACTCAGCGCGATACTGAGGGCCGTGGGCAATGCCAGCGCTGAAGGAGACTGGGGCGAGGCGGAACAGCAATGGAAAAAATTCAAGACCATGCAGGCTGCAATTGACGAGAGGATGTTTTGATGCTGAACCGCCGTACGTTCTTGGCCGCGGCGTCCGCCAGCCTCGCCCTGCCGGCTCTCGCCGCCGAGGCGGGGCTGACCTTGGCCTTCATACCGCAGGAGAACCCGGAAAAGCTTCTGGGAGATATCAAAGTCATCACCGGCTGGCTGTCGGAGCAAATGGGTGTCCCCGTCACCGGTTTCGTCACTTTTGACCATGCAGCCGCAGTCGAGGCGCTTCGTAACGGTGATGCTGACATTTCCTTCATGGGCGCCCTACCATTTGTTCTCGCGGAAGATCAGCTCGGAGCCGTACCGCTTTTGTCGGAAGTCTACCGGGGTCAGCCCAGCTACTCCGGACGGGTCTTCGTCCGCAAGGACAGCGGCATTGAAACCCTCGCCGATCTCAAAGGCCGTGACATTGCCTTCGCCGACCCTGTATCGGAATCCGGATATATTTATCCGCTGGATCTGTTTGTCCGCGAGGGCCTAATTTCCGGCGCGGCGGATGCCGACAGTTTCTTCGGCAGGAAATTCTTTGCCGGTGGATACCAGCAGGCGATGCAGGCTATGGCAAACGGATTGGTCGATGCCGCCGGAGCAAGCCAATATGCAGACCTCTTTTTAACGCCGGACCAACAAGCAGAAGTCAAAGTTTTGGCCGAGTCGGAACAGATCCCGAGCCATGCGGTGATCGCCCGCCCGGGCCTAGAGGGCGGGTTGCGGGCAAGATTCACTAAAGTGATGCTTAGCCTGAACAATCCGGAGAACCGTTATCTGCTGGCTTACCTCTATGGACCGGATGGTTACATTGCCGCCGACCCGGAGGTCTACGAGGGTGTTCGTGAAACCGCTCGGCGCTATGGTTTCCTGAAATGAGTGTCGCCGCAGTTATCTCTAATGTCACGCATCAGTTCGATGAGCATCCAGCCCTGTCGAACGTTTCCCTGACCCTAAACGCGGGAGAAAGCGTTGCGTTTCTGGGGCCGTCAGGGGCGGGAAAGTCTACTCTGCTGGCACTTCTTGACGGGCGGTTGCGGAACTGGTGCGGTACGGCAGAAGTTCTGGAGACACCTTACTCCGCGACAGCACTTCCCCCGAGAAATGCAAGATCGGACGTCGGCTTCATTTTCCAGGAATTCGCGCTGGTTGACCGGTTGAGCGTTTACCAGAACGTGATGAACGGGAGGCTTGGCCGGATGCGGACCTGGCAATCGCTCTGGAGCCGCTTCGGTGAACGCGATCACCTTGTCGTCTCCGGTGTTCTGGAAGATACCGGATTGATCGATCTGGCCGCGCGCCGCGCGGACAAACTCTCCGGCGGACAACGGCAACGCACCGCCATCGCCCGGTGTCTGGCCCAGGAGCCGAAACTGATCCTGGCGGACGAACCTGTCAGTAATCTCGATCCGGCTAATGCCGAGAAGATTCTCGGCCTGATTACAGGTGCTGCCCGCAAACGAGGCATTACCGTCGTTTTCAGCTCGCATCAGCCGGAGTTGTCGCAGCGATTTGCAGACCGCGTCATTGGCCTGCGTGACGGCAAGCTCCTCTTCGACTATCCTTCGGCTCAGGTGAGTGCAGCCGACATTTCCGAGCTATATCACGGGACAGCACCGGGCTCCGAACTGCGTGTGGTGAGCTAATGTCACGAGCCGTGACCTGGTTGGTTCTGGCCGCCGCGCTTTTATGGTCTCTTGGAAGCGCAGAAATGGGATTGGAAAAGCTCCCCGGTGCAATGGCGCGACTGAGCGAATTCCTCGGCCGTATGCTGCCGCCAAACATGTCCATATGGCCGGAAGTTCTTCAAGGCTTGGCAGAGACCCTGCGCATTGCTATTCTGGGAACCTTCTTCGCCGTCCTGTTTTCCGTCGTTCTTGGCATTTTGGCAGCGGAAACGCTGGTTACACCGGCAATCTGGAGACCCGTCCGGTCGCTGCTTGCGATTGTGCGCGCAATTCCACTGATCCTGGTTGCCATGCTGATGGTCGGTGCAGTCGGCCTCGGTCCGTTGCCCGGTATCCTGGCAGTGACATTTCATGCAACAGGCATGCTGGCGAAATTTTATGCCGAGGCGATTGATACCGTCTCGCCCGAACCGGTGAAGGCACTGGAAAGCGCGGGCGCCAACAGATTGCAGCAACTGCGCTGGGGGATCTGGCCGCAAATGGCGCCGGTGGTTCTGCGCGATACCGTCTTCCGGTTCGAACTGAATTTGCGCGAGAGCCTGATCCTCGGCATCGTCGGCGCGGGCGGCATCGGTCTTTATGTTCAGACCTACGTCCGCTCGTTTCAGTACGACAAGGCAGCGACAGTGACGCTGGCGATCATAGTTCTTGTACTGCTATCAGAAGCCGTGAACTCCGCTTTGCAAAAACGCTTCTCCTGAATGGAGGTGCAGCTTTTCGAACTGATCATGATGTCCAAAGAAGCTGCGCCCGTAAAAACGCAGCTAATTCCGATGCCTAATCAGCGGGCTCATTCCTCACTTTTCTGCGCATCAACTAAGACGGCAGTCCCAAAGGAAGGCTCCAGGACGTCTAGAATAAACCCTTACTTCCTTGGTACGCTGGCAACAGTGGTCACGCGGGCGTCGTCAATCCCGGTCCAAAGCGCGGCGGAATACGGAGATTGACGTTTAATGTATCGGTACGGCGTCGAATACCAAGGCAGAACTGTTTCTGCTTGGTTGTCCAATATCATGTCCCCGTAGTTTGTGCGGACTGTCAGCACAGCATGACCACTATTCTGGAGGTCCTTTGCGACGGTGATTAGCAGAGTGCTGCGCGGCCATCCCGCATTTAGAAGCTCTCGTTGCTTTTCAAGGACGTATTCCTCACAATCTCCATATCCGTCGTCTGGGTAGGTCCAGTACTCTGGTTTGCCATAGAGATCGTCATCGGTCATTGGCCGAACACGACGATTTACCTCCGTGTTAATCGCAAGCAATTCCAGCCATCTTTCTTCCGTCAATTTTACGACGACCGGCTCATAGCGCTCATTTGAACAAGCACCAATGTTGTCTTGGCAAAACTGTACGTATCCGATGGGTGCTTTGACGTCTTGGTTCATGTCCATAAAGCGCCCGGTATCGGCCGACGCAGGCGCGGAAAAAGTTACCAACAACGCCAAAAAGGCTGTTGGCAAAAGTATATCGTGTAGTCTTTTCATCCCAAAGCCCTCCCTTAAGGCTGGCTTTACGATGTCATATTGAAATTTATTTGAAGAAAAACTTCTGAATAAACATAAATTTAAATAAAGAGCAGTTTATACTAAATTTTGAATTTCTTTTTACTAAAAATCTAATTGGACTTGTCTAAAATTTTATCTTTCTCCTGCAACAAACGGATATGCTTGCGATTCTTCCGTTGATGATCCTTGAATTGAATTGCAGGACGATTTGGCGTGCACCCTCACAATCGAAAACATAAAGAGAAACCGAGGAGGCAATTCAGGTGAATATTTCGGATAGTTTTTTGAGGACAGAGCAACCTATTGATTGGATCACTGCAACCAACCGATGTTCCACCGCATACGTCTAACAACTACAGACTGCCTGATGCTGCTCGTGACAATTTGACTAGTTTGAGAAGGGCCTAACGACCGAAAAAGACAGCCCTTGCAGAAAACCTTTCATTGCCGACCTAGAAAAACAATCCAACACAGTTCCAACGCCGAATGCAAAATACCGATACGTTGGCTGGGTATTGCCGATGGACGCACTTGAAGAGTGGGTTAGTTTAACGCTCCTATCCACCAAACAAAGGCAGTTCCTTTTCACATTTGACAAAGTGTCGTTCTGGTTTGCTTTCCCATGGTCGGTTCATAAGACGGCATAGCCGAAAGAAATCAGATTCGTCTCAGTTTGACATCATCGACGCCAAGCTGTCGGATCAATCACCCGCTCAGACGCTGCGTGGTCCTAAAACGATATTGCGGCGCCGATAACGCAGACGGTGGCGCCGATGATGTCCCAACGATCCGGAAAGGTGCCTTCAATGGCCCACATCCAGATCAACGACGAAAAAATGTATATGCCGCCGTAAGCCGCATACGCTCGCCCGGCAAAATCGGCATCTATCCTGGTTAATGCCCATGCGAATAATGCGAGGCTGATAATTCCCGGCCCAAGCCAAAGCGGAGACTTGTCGAGACGCAGCCATGCCCAGAAAGCAAAACAGCCGCCGATCTCGGCGAACGCGGCAATGAGGTAGGTCGGTAATGTCCACATGCAAAATACTCCTTTCTCCAGAATTGCCGCTATCCATGGCAGCGTCGAGAGGCATTGTGAATTTTGCAGTGGACTTAAGCTGACGGTGCCCCGGAGTATCCCGGCGCTATCGGCATCGGCCATTCCAGCCCGCCGATGCCCGATCTCCTGACTTGCCGCCTGACGGCCCTTACCAAGAGTTCCTCGAGCTGATCGATGAACGGGCGGTGATAGATCTGTACCCGCACGGTGCCGTCCCTCTGATTGATTGTCTCGATCGTCCGGCACTGGTTCTTCCGGAACACGATCTCATCGATATACCTGTGAAGATGGCGCTTGCTGAGCTGGCGATAGACACCCAACTGCGTCCGCTTCAACAGGGCCGCGATGCCTTCGACCGTGTTAGAGTGAACGTTTCCGCGAACGTACCGCTTCTTGCTGTGAGGGACCGTTTCGTGCGCCTTGAAGTCCTTGGCCGCCTTGCCGATCGCCTTGTCGTCGTCGAACATGATGTGGGCGTCCGGTGAGATGAAACGCCCCATGAAGCGGCCGATCTGCTCACTGTTGGCTGACGACGACAGGAACGCCGCCTTGCCGCGTCCCCCAACGCTCCGCGGATACGGCTACGTCCGGCCGCGTCGTCGCTTTTCCGCGCGGGCGATAGACGTGTTTGTATCGCGGATCAAGGTTCGCCCATGTAGGTCGTGTCGACCTCGACGATCCCGTCGAGCAGACTGTCGCGGCCGTCCCGGTCGTCCATCATCTCCCGGATCGCGTGCGCCATCTTCCAGGCCGTCGGCTGTCTCACGCCGATCTGCTTCGCCAGCATGACGGATGAGATGCCCTTCGAGGATATGAGCGTCACGTAGCGCCTTTAGCCAGGTCCGCAGCGGCAGCTTCGTGGCATGCATAGGCGTCTTCGTCGTAACGGTGAACTGCCCCCGGCAATGCCGACACTCGAACAGACCGTCACGGGACGAACGTCCCTTGTTCCGGAAACGCCAGACATCAAGCGAGCCGCAATGCGGACAGTGCGCGCCGTCCGGCCAGACGAGCCGCTCGAACAGCGTCCGCACCGATGCCTCGGTCGGATACGTCTTTTCCAGCCATTCCAGGCTGTCCTCGCGCGGTTCTCTCTTCGCAACCATTGCCGTCCCGAGAAAACGGGAAACATGTGCGAGAACAGGGGAGGGAAAGCAACCGAAAGACCTAAACAATCTAAGTTATTGGTTAACTTGGGTTATGTGCCCATTCGCCTTTGTTTGGTGGATAGGTGCGTATGCCTTTGGTGTTGCGATAGTAGAGTCCGTAGAAAGTAATTGGGGCTGGCTTAGCGTTGTCGCGCTAGGGGTATTCGCACCTTTGGTTTGGCTTGTGTATCGCAATATTTTGAAGGTGCGCAAAAGGGATTAAGAACTCCCTAGTGTCAAAAACAAAAAATAACCACTTTTCCAGACAATCAAATGTACGGTCGATGTGCTCGTATTTGTAACAGCTCTGTTCTGTCCGTGTTGCGAGAGAACCAGAAGACCTCAACGATTCCTATTGCGAGGAAACCGAACAATGAACGTTGCCCTCCTGAGATGCGAGTATTCTAGCGAAATGTCAGGTAGTTATGCGTCCGGAGATATTTGAACCGGCACAATTCACCCGTAGGATCCTGAGTGTGAGCATGACAATTTTCATGCTTCTGCTCGCGGGATGTGTAGGTTCGTCAATTGAAATGGAATCGCGCGGAGAAATTGCAATTCCACATGAGGTCAAGGCGTTGATGCGCAACAAAGGGGTCGAGGGATCAGATCCCGTCTTCATCCGAATTTTCAAACAGGAAAGTGAGCTTGAGGTTTGGAAAAAAAGGCGCGCCGGTGATTATGTTCTTCTAAAAACATACGAGATGTGTCGTTGGTCCGGCGATCTGGGTCCCAAACGAGCCGAGGGTGATCGCCAGGCACCTGAAGGCATATATGAAGTCACGCTGGGGAGGCTTAATCCCAACTCCAAGTATTTCCTTTCATTTGATTTGGGGTATCCGAACAAACTTGAACGCGCGAAGGGTTACTCTGGAACTGCGCTCATGGTCCACGGAGCCTGCTCGTCTTCCGGGTGCTTCGCAATCACAGACGAGCAAATCACCGAAGTGTATGCTCTAGTTCGGGACGCATTGCGCGCCGGGCAACCTTCCGTGCAGGTGCAATCACTCCCTTTTCGTATGACACCTGAAAATCTTGCGAGGCACTACGACAATCCAAACCTCAGTTTCTGGCTGGATCTCAAAGAAGCTTCCACCACGTTCGAAGTCCTGCGGCGTCCGCCAGAATTCCGGTTTTGTGAAGGAAGATATCGTTTTGGCGCAGCAAAAAACCCAGGAGCTGACTACGGCCCCCTTGGACAGTGCCCGCAGTTGGAACCACCACCGCAAAAAGTTTCAGAAAAGATCGCTGCTGACCTAAGCTCAGTTGAACAACTTCGGGAAGGGGGCGGCAATATCGTAAGTTCTTACGCCGACGGTGGAATGCACTCTAGGTTTCGAAATGTTCTTTTGGAAAAGGGAGCTGAATTCCTCGCGAGGAAAACATCGAGTAGCGCCGTACCGGTTAGCAGACCAAAGGCAGCACTGTCCGACCCATACAGACCTTTGCTGTCGCAGCAATGACTTTTTGGTGTTGTGAAGGACGTAATCGGAGCCTCGGCCTTAGCGAAGCATTCGCGCAACGGGCAGAATGATAACGAGGAGCAATGGCTGGTGAACCAAGTATATCAATAAACTGTTTCGCCCCATCCAAGACAGGATCCTGGTCAGTTTGGTATTGTGCAGATCAGGAAATGAGCGTGAATCGCCGTTTTTGTTATAAATAATCTTGGCTAGAAAAATGCCGATCAAGGTCAATCCGGCCCATGGCAGAATTGGAACGAAATCGTTGCTGGGTGGGGGGGAACTAGACACGCCAATCCATGCGAGCCACCGGGTGTTGAACAGTTCCAATTTTACGAACTGCGGCAGGATGAGTAAGCCGGTTCCCGAGATTAGTGAGAGCAGGGCGGGCAAATTTAGAAATAAAACACCAAAAAGAGAAGAAACCGCAATCGCGTGCAAGATGCCGAAAAAAATGTAAGTCTGCGGAAACGCGATCCACGTGACCAATGAAATCGAAATCGCAGCTGCACCGATCATCGTCACACGTCTTACAAATCTGCTAAACTTGAGCCCTTTTTTGTGCGCAAGGACAAGGCTCACGCCGACCAGAAACATGAAGGTTCCGGCGAGCAAGCGGCCGAATGCAAGCCATACAGGATGGAACGCGAATCCGTCGATTAATCCCGAAAACTCCAGATCCCAAACAATATGAAAAAGCACAACGCCAAAAATAGCGATACCTCGCACGGTATCGATCAGCAAAACTCGCTGATTTGATAGACTTTCGTAATCATTGTCTGGACTAATCATTTCGCTCGTAGTTAAACCTTTTTCGGCCTCATAAAACGTGCGTAGTTAATCATTTTTCCTAACCGGCAAGACCTGCAATCCCAGTTTGGTGGACCGACTCAGAATCCCAAGTCAACGAGTGGTGCTGAAAAACCCCGATCAATTTTGGCTACGATTGCTTAACTATTCTGGGTCGTCAAAGTCCACCAAGCACCTGACGATGGCCAAAGATACAGTTATGTCGCAAAGTTTTCTTCGGCGATTTTGATTGGTCTGATATCCTGCATGGCGCCTATTTAGTCTAGACAATATCGGTTAGAGCTGATTCAGTCGTCCAAAATGCAGCGCATCCAGCTCCAGCTCGCTCGAGTTCAGGTTTCCCCTTTCCATGCCAGAAGCCGCATAGCATTTGCGGTGACGAGTACTGTTGCGCCTGTGTCGGCAAGGATTGCTGGCCAAAGACCGGTTACACCTGCGACGGTCGTCACCAAAAACAACGCTTTCAGGCCCAGAGCCATCCCCACGTTCAGTTTAATGTTCCTCATCACCGCATGAGACAGGCTTATCATCTGGGCAACGTCCATCACCCGCCCATGCAATATGGCTGCGTCGGCAGTTTCAAGTGCCACATCCGTGCCGCCTCCCATGGCGATACCGATATCCGCGGCGGCCAGAGCCGGCGCGTCGTTGATGCCGTCTCCCACCTTGGCAACTTTTAGGCCGTCCGCGCGTAGTTCATCGACGATCCGTTGCTTGTCCTGCGGTAGAAGGTCCGCGCGCGGCTCGATGCCGAGCGCGTCTGCAATTGCCGTGGCCGTTCGGGTGTTATCACCCGTCAGCATCAGCGTGCGAATTCCCCGCGCCTTTAAGGAAGCGAGACCGTCTATCGCATCTGTCCTTGGTTCGTCACGCATGGCGAAAAGAGCGGAAACCTTGTTGTCTACAAGCAGCACTGAAACAGTTTTGCCCTCGGCATTGAACGCATCGGCAACCGCAATCTGATTGTCAGTCATGCTGACCCGGTCGCGAGCAGCGGTCGCGGATCCAAGAAAAACCGACACACCGCCGACTCGACCTTCGACGCCCTTTCCGGGAACCGCGCGTGCTTGGGTTGCAGGCGGAATGGGTGCCTTCTCGGAGTCAGCCTTTTGCAGAATTGCGAGAGCAAGCGGATGGTTCGATCCTTGCTCCAACGCGGCTGCAAGGCTCAGCGACTGCTGATCGCTGCTCCCAAACGACCTGATGTCAGTAACCACAGGCCGGCCTTCTGTGAGGGTTCCGGTTTTGTCGAAAGCCACCGCCGTTATCGCTGAAAAACCCTCAAGCACGGCGCCGCCTTTCATCAGCAGGCCGCGCCGGGCCCCGCTCGCCAGACCGGCGGCAACCGCCGCAGGGGTGGAAATGACCAGGGCGCAAGGGCAGCCAATCAGGAGAATGGCGAGCCCCTTGTAGATCCAGTCGCTCCAGTCGGCGCCGGCCAAGACCGGCGGCACCGACGCAATCAACGCTCCCAGGACAAGAACTCCTGGCGTGTAGTAGCGCGAGAAACGCTCAATGAACCGCTCGGTCGGCGCCTTGCTTTCCTGCGCCTGCTCGACCAGCCGGACCACCCGGGCGATCGTATTGTCCTCGGCGGTGGCGGCGACCCTGACGCGCAACACTCCGTCAATGCTGATCGTGCCAGCAAAAACCATGTCACCCTCCGCCTTCCGCCCGGGCACACTCTCGCCGGTAACCGGCGCCTCGTTTATCTCGGACGAACCCTCAAGGATTTTCCCGTCTGCGGGAATTCGATCGCCTGGCCTCACAACGATGACGTCGCCAACCGAAAGACTATCTGCGGGCACTTCCGAGATCGCATTGCCCTGTTCGAGTTGGGCAGTCTTCGGCACCAAATCGGCGAGGTCAGCGATACTCGCGCGCGCACGCCCGGCGGCAACGCCCTCCAGCATCTCACCGACCAGAAACAACAAGACGACAACGGCAGCTTCCTCGGTGGCCCCAATCAGCACCGCTCCAACCGCCGCTACAGTCATCAGCGTTTCGATTGAAAACGGGCTGCCCAAGGTCGCGGCCACATACGCACGGCGCGCCACCGGGACGAGGCCGACTAGCATGGCCAGCAGGAAAACCCAGGGCCCCGCTGCCGGTATGAGTCGCCCGATAGAAAAAGCGGCGACAAGGAGAATGCCGCAGGCCATCGTCAGCAAGGCCTTGCGCGTCCGCCACCATGGCCGCTCTGTGTTGTGGCTCGCATGGTTCCGCGAAACGGCTTCTACCGTCGGCGCCTCGGGGTCTACGTCCCTTAAGGCCGGGGATTCGTCAAACGGCGTGATGCCGTAGCCGAGGCGTCTCACTCGTTGCATGACCTGATTGTCGGAAACCGTGCCGTCATGGCTGATCACCAAACTTGCTCCAGGCACGGACACGGCCACCTCCCCGATGCCGGGCAAGCGGCGTAAAGCGGTGTCGATCTTTGACGCACACGAGGCACAATCCATGCCCTCGACTCGGAAACGGGTTATCAGATTTGAACTGTCGGGGGTAATAGTCATTTTCGACCTCTTGCATTTTCGCTCTACAAGATAGTCTCTCTAGTAGCTAGAGCTTCAAGAGGTGTAGACGGACTTTTCTCAATCAGTCAGCTTTGTCGTAGTGCAAGCGTCAAAGTGCCAGCATTTCAACCTTCATTTTCCGTTTTCGCAATTATGGATTTCTTGAGAATTTTTCTGTACACACCTCGGATGCGTAAATGGGTGTTAACCTTCCTAATCGTGATATACGCGGCGCTTCATTCCGTTGCCGTAATTGGTGCTGCCCAGGCTGCCGGGGAGCTAGTGCTTCCAGACCAAAAAGCAATTCAAACCGCCTCGATCGTGTCCGAAACACTAACGTCGCATAACATCAGGTGCTGCAATCACACGAGCAAGCAAGCAAAGTCCCAAAAACCCGCCAAGTGTGGAGCCGATTGCGTGTCAATTGCGGGTCCGTTGGAGGCGAGATTTCTGAAGTTGGAATTGGCATTGGGAGATACTGAGTTGCTTGGCCCTTTTTCCAGAGATCCAAAGCCTGAAAACAGGCCTCCAAGAAGTTACTGACACAAGGCAGCTACTTCGCTGCAAAGCTTCCTGCAATCGTCAGTATCACTCTGGAGAAAAGAGATGATTTCCCGTCGTAATTTACTTATTGGCTCCATCGGAGCAGTTGGAGCCGTTGTCGTACCTGCTTATGCACATGACAAAAAACCGTTCAAGATTGACCCCAAATTCGAACCGCAATCCGTACGATACTTTTCCTATCCTTCTGGGACGATAGTTGTCGATACGAAAAATCATTTCCTCTACCTCGTTCAGAGTTTCGGCAGGGCGAGACGCTATGGAATTGGTGTCGGCAAAGCGGGGTTGTCGCTGAAAGGAGAGGCAATTATTAGACGTAAAGCGGAGTGGCCTAGCTGGCGTCCAACCGCAAACATGATAAGCCGTGATCCCGGTAAATATCGGAGATACGCAAATGGGGTCCCTGGTGGGCCGAACAATCCCCTTGGATCAAGGGCGCTTTATCTTTATCGAAACGGTCGGGACACCATGTACCGGATCCATGGAACCACCGAACCTTCCTCGATCGGGCGATCCGTCTCTAACGGCTGCGTTCGGATGATCAATGCTCATGTTGAAGATCTCTATGAACGCGTTCCTTTAGGCACAAGAGTGGTCGTTTTGTGAGCACCCAATAGCGGCAAACTCCGGTCAGGCACGCGGCTGCATCCGGCGCGTGCCTTCACAAATGAGGGCTGCATTGGCCCAAGAAGACAGAAACCCAAGTGCGAGCTTTGGACGATCATGTGTCGAGCGTTTCATCTGACCGTTTTGATCGGCTTTTACGTATGGATAGAAAAGCCTTATTCGGTTGATCTGAAATGTCTTGGCTATTTCCCAAAAAGGACAAGTAGTATCTGAATGACTTACCTCTCAAGAAGATCCTTTCTTTCAGGATCGGCATGCTTTGCTAGCGTCGTTGTTAGCGGATGTGCCTCTGACAGGGCACAAATAAAACCAGTGCCTTATTCTGATGACCCAGCCTACATATCGATGTATGGCGCTATGCCAACCGAGCGGTTTCCGCTACCGGCAATTAACTTGAAAAAAGTTCCAAAGCGTTTCTACCGCCAGCAAGTTGATTACAACACTCCTGAAAAAGTGGGCACACTTGTTGTCGATACGCAAAACTTTTATCTCTACCTGGTTCAGGAAAACAAAAAGGCAATGCGATATGGAGTGGGGCTAGGTCGGGCCGGATTCGAATGGTCAGGACGGGCTCGGATTGCGCGCAAAACTGAGTGGCCCAAATGGACGCCGCCGGACGAAATGATCGAGCGGGAACCGGAACTCGAGAAATGGAGTTGGCAGAATGGTGGCATGCCTCCCGGGTTGGAAAATCCTCTAGGTGCACGCGCGCTTTATATTTTTCAGGGAAACCGCGACACGCTCTATCGCCTACATGGAACTGCGGAATACTGGACAATTGGCACGGCGGTTTCCAGTGGATGCGTCAGATTGATGAACCAAGACATTATCGATCTTTATGGACGCGTACCGGTTGGCTCACCGATTGTAGTTTTGTCGTGAAATGACAACCGACAAGCAATCCAGGATACCGGGGGCAATTTATGACAAATTGTCAGATTGTCCCTGATTACTTTGGGATCCGTTGTTCAGCCGCATGGCCTTAACACCTCACTAAGCCGCGGTTGCTAAACATCGCGGCGACCCGATTTAATTGCACGATGCGTTCACTGCGGAATGTCACGTTTCTTTAAAAGATTGATCATGCCCAAACAACGGAACATCCACTTCGCACACGCCCTCGCGCTCAAACTCCAGAGTGGTATGAACGATGCCGAAGGAATCTGATAGTTTTTCTTTCAGCTCCAACTTGATTGCCTCCAATTGGTTCCACTCAACTTCTTCGACGACTACATGAGCGTCCAGAGCTGGAGCGTTCTCTTCCATCTGCCATAGGTGTACATGATGTACCTCGCGAACCCCAGATGTTGCGCGCAGTAGATCTACGACATCATGTCCTGCGATGTCCAGGGGACTACCCAACATCAACGTTCTGACCGGTCCGCCAATCTCCGCCACTGCCAGATAGAGGATGTAGCCCGCAATACCGATGGTAACAGCGGGGTCGACCCATCGCATATCGAATAGGATGATCAAGGTCCCGCCGACGATTACCGCGACGGACGCCAGAGCATCCGATAAGTTGTGCAAGAACAGGGCACGAATGTTCTGACTTCCCTTTTGCATCGACCAGGTCAGTGCTGCTGTCAAAGCATCTACGCCGAGAGCAAACCCTGCGATAATCACGACCGTCCAGCCCTGGACGTCTGGTGGTTCAATCAGGCGCATTCCTCCTTCATAAATTAGGTAAAGGCCGACGATAATAAGGGTCGTATAATTGATGAGCGCAGCTACTGTTTCTATGCGTCCGTAGCCGAATGTCATACGCTCATCCGCAGGGCGTCGCGCAATCTTGCGGGCAGCGAAGGCAATAATCAGCGCGGCCATGTCTGAAAAATTGTGCAAGGCGTCTGCAATCAGTGCAAGGCTTCCGGCAAGGAGGCCGCCCACTATTTGTGCGATCGTCAGAAGGCCATTTGCCCAAATTGCCACGCCGACTCTGCGGTCGCCGCTTTGAGGATCGAGGTGCACGTGACTATGCCCGTGGTGGTCATGCGGCATCTGCGATACCTCCGTGATCATGGATTGCAGATCTACTGGGCTTTAATCGTCCTGATCGAATGGCACGGACGCGAGTGTTCATCCAGTGACGTATGATGAACCGGTAAAGCAAGCCTCTCACTCGTCCGAATTTTTGCATGTGCTCTGAATAGAATTGATCCGGCGTTTCAAACACACCAAAGTCCTGCTCGATGCCCGTCTCTTGAATGTAGGTGTCATGCCCCTCCCAGCGAACCGGTGGCGCGTCAAGGCAATCGGTGCCCGCACCGAAGCCACACAGGCTCTTGGTTCCGGAAAAGTTTTGCTGGAGAACGCTCAAGAATTTGTCATCTAGAATGAAGCCTTCGAGATTAATCCATTTCCCGTCGAACTCGACCTCGACCCAGGAGTGAAGGATTTCTTGCGGTGCGATCGGAAAGATCAAATCCGGGACGACACCACGTTGCAGCTCCTTGTGAATCATGAACCCTCGCAGGCGGCAAGTGATACCAACACCGCGCAATAGCGCCATTAGGAGCGTTCCCTTGGTGTTGCACTGGCCGTATCCATCTCGAAGTACTTCAGACGCGGGAATGTTGTCCGCCCGATTGTAGCCGAAGGCGATTTCGTTTCGAACAAAGTCGTAGATCGCGCCTATGCGATCGTACTGAGGCAAACGACGCCAGCTCCGATCTTCAGTCAGACGGACAATGGATGGTGCCCTGTAATCGAGTAACTGCGAGGCGGCAAGAAGGGGGGCAGCATCGGGCATATGATTGTTCCTCGTATCGACTGAGGATGAATGTAATTTCTATAGTCACTATAGGTTCAAGAGGTGATCACAAAAAAATCTAGGCTCTAAGCGACGACTGTTGCTCCCTGTCGACGGACAAAATTCCGACGACGCCCATCACTCTGGCTGTTCCACCGTCTCAGCCAGCTAGGAATCCGCGCGTTGTGATGTCTTCGGAATACAGTTTGCGAACTCACCGCCCCGATATCGGTCTCGACCGACGAAAGCCGTTAGGGTGAGACATTGGACTATCATCAGAGCCAAGTAATCAAAAGGCGGGCAAGTTCGGTGAAATGACCGTCAAAGTAATACCTACGCTCCGATCTCGTCGTGATCAGTTAGGCACTCGGAGTGGTCTCGAAGCACCTCAAGTACCCGGCAGTCAGCTGTGCGGCCACCGCTGCATTCATAGACCATTCGCTTCAATTCTGTGTGAAGTGCCTGTAAACGCGCTATGCGCTGCTCCACCTGCTTAAGCTGCCGACGTGCAATGGCATCTGCCATGTCGCAGGGCCGGTTGGGATGATCGCAGAGGTCCAGGAGCTCCCGGATTGCTTCCAATGAAAAACCAAGCTGCCGCGAATGGCGAATAAATGAAAGTTTGTCGAGTTGCTCATTACTATAGCGTCTCTGTCCCCCTTCAGTACGGTCCGGTTCTGGTAGAAGCCCGATCTGTTCGTAATAGCGAATAGTCTGCACTTTCGTGCCTGTTTTCTTTGCAAGACCGCCGATCGAGAGCATGGGTTAGTTATCCAAATACCAAAGTGTACGGGCCAAAAAGGACTTTCAGCAGCGCCGAACCTAAGCCAATTGCATCCGCGCGACAATCAAGCACGTCCCCAAAAGAGAGCTTGAACCTCTAGTGGCTTTAGGAATTATACGAGTACCGAAAAAGGTAAAATCAGTAGTCAGGTTCGCTTGCCGCATTCGAACTGTTTGACCTCCAAACGTGTCCAAACTCTGAGGTTTTCAGGGCGTGCCGGATGCTGGAGGTCGTGTTTTTTGGCAACCAAAGTCTTGCTGCTCCATCGGAAGCCCACGCAATGATAGACATTCTTGCACCGGTGTTAACCAAGGTACAAACGATCAACACCTCGATCGGTTCTGACCGGAACGCGCCTTTGAAACCGGCAATTGATTTACCGCCATTTGTCAGGGATAGCATTTGGTTCAACGACATGCCCGGCGAAGAGGTCTCCACCAATCTAGAAGAGGGGATCTGACTTTATGGCCCGCTTTTCCGGAGAGATGGCCCTAGTCCTTGCCTGGATCGTTTCACTCGTCGCCACACTCGCAGTATTGTTCATCGGCGAAGTGTTGGGCCAGACGCCTTGCGTGCTCTGTTGGTTTCAGCGTGCCTTTATGTTTCCGCTGGTTGTTGTCCTTGGTTTTGGTCTTTGGTGGCATGACCGCCGAGTTGGACGCTACGGTTTAGTGTTGGCAGTTGGAGGCGGAGCCGTCGCACTCTGGCACCTAGGCCTTTATACAGGCCTAATTCCTGAGCCCATTCAACCATGCTCTGCAACCGGTCCTTCCTGCACTGACTCCGACCAATTGTTCCTCGGCGTTCCCATCCCGTTGATGGCGCTCGTTGCGTTCGCTCTCATCGGCCTGTTGTCCGCCCTGTCACTCAAGGAGACACATAAATGAAACGCCGCGCCTTGATCTTGTCTGTGCTCGCACTTGGCAGTGCCAGCTTCGTCGGTGCCGCCTGGTATGTGAAACGCCAAGCGCCTTTGGAGAGTGCCCAATCTCTCGTCTCAGAGGGCAACGAGGTCCTTGTTCGGCCCTACTCACCAGTCCTTGGGCCAGAAAACGCACCGGTCACAATTGTCGAGTTCTTCGACCCCGCCTGTGAGGCCTGTCGCGCGTTTCATCCAATTGTGAAAGACCTCTTGGCGCAGCATGAACCCGCGGTTCGTGTCGTGATGCGTTACACGCCATTTCACGGTGCGGCATCAGAAGAAGCAATCCGAATCCTCGAAGCCGCACGAATGCAAGGTGTCTTCGAGCCTGTGCTGGAGGCTGTTTTGCGCGAACAGCCCAGGTGGGCTTCGCACGGCTCCCCACAGCCAGGTTTGATACTCGGAATTGCCGTGGCCGCAGGTCTTGATGCAGAGGCCGCGCGTACACAAATGCTTGCACCCGACGTCGTTGGGATCCTCAACCAAGACCGTGCGGACGTCGAAGCTGTTGGGGTGCGGCAGACACCAACATTCTTCGTAAACGGAAAGCCGTTGGATCCATTCGGCGATGTTGAGCTGCGGCGCCTGGTTTCGGCGGAAGTTGCTGCGGTTCAAAACTGAACAGCGATCTACAAAGGAAGAACGGCAATGAGAATGGTACTGTCCCAAACGCTGGCCGCACTCGTAATAATCATAGGGTTCTCTGCCGCCTCCGTGGCAGGCTCAGACAAAGTGCTAATTGAGGATGCATGGTCTCGCGCATCCATCGGTACCAGTCGTCCCGGTGTGGCCTACATGAAAATCCGTAATACCGGCGACCTTGCAGTAACGCTGAGAAGCATTGGTACGGATATTGCGCTGAAACCTGAAATTCACCGGACATCAACGACTAACCAAGGTGTGAGCTCCATGACGCCTGTCGGCGAAATCGAAATTGCTCCGGGAAAAGCAGTGATTCTGGAACCAGGAGGACTTCATGCGATGCTGATGGGGCTGCAACGGAAAATGACCGAGGGTGAAAGTTTCCTTATGACCCTGGCTTTTTCCGATGGTGGTGAAGTAACAGTCGAGATTCCAATCCTTGGCATCGCCGCACGTGGACCCGAGAGCTGATGCGGCAACGGCGTTTGCTTGAGTATGGCGTGCTTGGCGTCGCGGCAATCAGCTTTATTCTTTTCGTCGGCTGGTGGCGTGTCGATGGTCCGGGTGCACCGGAACCTTCCGATCGGCGTCCCCTTGATTTTCCTGCGATGGAGTTTCGGCTCACTGACCACGCAGGAAACGCGGTGGGCCCTGAAGTCCTAACCGGCCGCGCGACGATGGTGTTTTTCGGTTTCACTTTCTGTCCCGACGTTTGCCCCACCACGCTCTCGGACATATCGAGTTGGCTTGAGATGATGGGCGAGGACTCGGACCAACTTAATGTGATTTTCATTACAGTTGACCCCGAACGCGATACCGTCGACGCAATGGCTGAGTATGTGGGTTACTTTGACGCGAACATCCGGGGTTGGACCGGAACGAATGAGCAAATCGCGGTAGCGGCAGATATGTTCCGGGTCACCTATGAAAAGGTACCGACAGACGGTGAAGACTACACCATGAACCATACCGCGAGCGTCTTCTTGTTCAAAGCAGACGGTCAGTTTTCTGGGGCTATCGACTACCACGAGACCCGAGAAACCGCAGTGCCCAAAATTCGCCGCGCAATGACTGAAAAAGAGGAAGTGCCTCAATGAGCAAGAGGTATCTGATGAATGTCGGTGTGGCTTCAACGGTCCACTCGCCAAACTGATCCATACTCAAGGAGCGTCTTAACGGATGCTCCCCGGGCTGCAAGCGAACAGTGCCGGCATCCCCAAACCGCATCACCGCTTCTTGGCTATAAGTGCATTCGATCCATAACGAAAAGGCTCTGCTCCATGAAAAAATGTCTCACTGCTCTCATGTTCACTCTTGCATTGTCGTCATCTACGCAGGCTTTCGCTGACCAAAGTCTAGTCGAGGTCCGCAAGACCAACGGTTGCGGCTGTTGCCTGGCTTGGATGGAGCATCTTGAGGAAAATGGTTTCAATACGACCGGCGAGGACATGTTTGCCGGACCGTTGACGCGGTTCAAGATCGACAATGGCGTGCCCCAGCGAATGGCCTCTTGCCACACGGCACTTGTTGACGGCTATGTAATCGAGGGTCATGTGCCAGCGACCGATATTGGCCGTCTGCTATCAGAACGTACAGACGCGATTGGTCTCGCCGTGCCCGAGATGCCGCTCGGCTCACCGGGCATGGACCAGAGTGACGTGCGAGAAGCCTATGATGTGTTCCTCATTCAGCGGGACGGTTCGACGGAAATCTTCGCGAGTTATGCCAGCAATTGAGTGCACCTAAAGGATAGCAAAGATGAGACCAATTCTGCTGGTCGGGTTGGCAGGCGTTGCAATTGCGTTCTTTGTGGATCAGGTATCGAAGTCGATTATCGTCGCAAACAAAGCTAGTTTGACACCCAGTGTCTCCGTCTTTCCTGGTTTCAATCTTACTTACTTGCAGAACAGCGGCGTGTCATTTGGACTGCTGGGTGAAGCGCCCTGGTTTGTTCTTGTCGGGCTGGCGATTGCCGTTTGCGTCTGGTTGTCGGTGCTTTTGATCCGTGCAGAAAGCAGGTTCGAGGCCCTGGCTTATGGAATGATCATTGGTGGTGCTCTCGGAAATGTCACGGATCGGCTGCGATATCGCGCAGTGACTGACTTCCTTGACTTCTACTTACGCGCAGCACATTGGCCGTCCTTCAATATGGCCGATGTTTTCGTGGTCGGTGGCGTGGGATTGTTACTTCTTTCTCCGTGGTTGGCCGCTCGACATGCTGGTTCCAGCTGAGACAGTGTAGCGTTCTTTCAATAGAATTTACGCGACCCGCATACATAAAATCAGCAGGCATGAGGTCCCGAATAAGATGCGCATTTGATCTGGTCGAGGTTGTTGCGGCTGCAAAGCTCTCAAAAAAGAGCATTCGCATTTCTATCGGGCTACGCATGTCGCACGCCTATTTAGCTTTGACATCATTTGTAAGCGCCAAGTTAGAATTTCACGGTCGGTCTATTCAGGATGTCACACTTCCCGCTTTGTTGAGCGTTGGGAGTTTGGGCATGGATGGGTTTTGATGAGTGAGCGAGATTTGAATCGGGTCGAGATCCTGGCGCAGGTTGATGACGGCCATATCAACGTCACGACTGCGGCCAATCTAATGAACATGTCCAGGCGGCACGTTTATCGTCTGTTGGCCCGGTTCCGCTCCGAAGGTCCTGGCGGGATCCGTCATCGTGCCAGAGGCCGCCGCCCAAACATCGCCATCCATCCCGTCAAGCGTGAGTATGCGATGACATTGGTGCGCGAGCGCGACGAAGACTTTGGCCCGACGCTGGCGGCCGAGATGCTTTTGGAACATCACGGTTTCAAGGTCGGCCGGGAGACGCTGCGCCAGTGGATGATCGAGCATGGTCTGTGGCTGTCCCGCAAGCAGCGCCGGCGGTTCCATCAGCCACGGCTGCGCCGGGAATGCTTTGGCGAGCTGGTGCAGATCGACGGCAGCGAGCACCGCTGGTTCGAGGAGCGTGGCGACCCGTGCACGTTGCTGGTGTTCATCGACGATGCCACCAGCACCTTGATGGAACTGCGGTTTGTCCGCTCGGAAAGCGCCTTCAGCTATTTCGAGGCACTGGAATCCTATCTGACCCATCACGGCCGACCTGTTGCATTCTACTCCGACAAGCATTCCGTTTTCCGGGTCAACAAGGCAGATTCCAAAGGCGGCCAGGGCATGACCCAGTTCGGCCGGGCCTTGTCGGAGCTCAACATTGAGATTCTGTGTGCAAACTCAAGCCAGGCCAAGGGCCGTGTCGAGCGCGCCAACCGTACCCTTCAGGACAGGCTCGTGAAGGCCCTGAGACTGGCTGACATCGGAACGATCGAAGACGCCAACCGATCCTGCCAACATACATCGAACGCTACAACGCGCAGTTTTCCAAGGTTCCTGCCCGGCCTGACAATCTTCATCGGGGGCTCAAGGTGGAGCCGGACCGTCTTCAGGACATCCTGTGCTGGAAGGAGAAGCGGTATGTGACAGCACAGCTGGCTGTTTCCTACGAGCGCAAGCGGCTGATCCTGGAAGAGAACGAGGTGACAACAGCCCTGCCCGGCAAATATGTCGAGACACGTCAGTTTGCCGACGGCCGTCTTGATGTTCTCTGGAACGGGGTTTGCCTGCCGTTCAAGGTGTTCGACACGGGCCAGCGGGTTTCGCATGCGGCAATTACCGAGAATAAGCGTCTCGGTGATGTCCTATCCTGGATGAAGGAACAACAGGAAGCCAACCTGCGACCGCCGAAGGTCAAGTCGTCGAGCGAGAAAGGCGGATACCCGCAAGGTTCTGTCCTGGCGCATCTCCAACACGCTGGAGGCGGACTTTTGCGTTGAAGCGTTGAACGAAGCAATCCACCGGTTCGGCACCCAGATCTCGATGGACGGTAAGGGCCGTTGCCTCGACAACATCTTCATCAAGCGCTTGTGACGGTCCTTGAAGTATGAATGTGTCAATCTGCACGCTTGGGAGACAGGATCGCAGGCCAAAGCCGGCGTGGCAAAATGGATCTCCTTTTACTATCACCAGCGGCCTCACGCCGCCCATGGCGCACAGCCGCCCGCCGTGGTCTACTTCACTCAAACCGAAACCGACCAGCAGGGACAGAGAGTAGCTTAATCTATCCCGGAAACTGTCCAAGGGTTGGGACGTACCTCACTTATGGCCGAGCCCAACCAGTCCCGGAAACTTTTGGCCATCGAACGGTCGCCTTCTCACATTCCAGAATTTTCAGCCATATTTTCCCGGAAAGATGATGTCCTGATCGACCAAGATGTTGAAATTATGCCCCGGCCGGATTTGTAGTGTCGGCTGGACATCCAGGTTCTTGTTTATGGTCCGTTCGACTACCCGGCCGAACACTTCCGCGAAGTTCCGGCGGGCGGCATCGGACGCCGTATCCTGAGTGGCAAGCGTAGAGCTTTCCGGAACTGCCATATCGATCCCGGTCCCTATTACTGCTAGAAGTGCCGCAGATCCGAATGTCCGAAAATAGTGATTATTCACCTTGTCTTTGAAGCCACCATAGCCTTCGCCATCGACGCCCCCCATGGAGCCGATCTGCAAGGTGGCGCCGTTCGGGAAAACAATATCCGTCCAGACGACCAGAACCCGGTTTTGACCAAACGACACATCGGAGTCGTACCGGCCGAACAGCTTGGTTCCTTGAGGGATCAGAAGCATATGGCCTGTTGCGCTGTCATAGACGTTCTGTCTGACCTGGCCAGTGATCCGGCCGGGAAGATCTGAATTGATACCGGTGATCAGCGTTGCCGGAATCACGGATCCACGCTTCAATTCATAGGGCGACTGCTGAGGAACCACGCGGTTCGCTAGATATCCAGCTTCGGAAATGTCCTGGTTGAAAAAGGCTTGTTTGCCGTATTGCCCGTTGGGATCGGCATTGGCAGTCCCGCCTTGAGCCGCCTGCAGGGCAGCTGACAGGAGATCAGGAGACGTTGGACCTCGCGTAAAGGTGCCGTTACCCGTTTGATTGCCCTGGGTGGTTTGAACCCCCTCCCCCTGGCCTTGCAGGTCGCTCAGATTCACGGTGGTGGGGCTGTCATGGGCGGCATCGATTGATTGAAGCCGCTTCATCCGTTGCCGATGCATCTCCTGCAGTTGTTGTTCCTCAAACCGCTGGTCCAGTTGAGCACGCCAATCCGGTTCGGATTGCTGAGGGGGAATGGTCTCGTCGGGGTTGCCTGGTTCCGGTTGAAACGGGTTCCCGAATGGCCTCTGAACTTGAACTGTCTCGGGGACCGCGGCTCTGACCGGGTCTGGTTGAACCGCTGCAATAAGCTGACTGGGAGGATCAATGACGCCGTTGCTGATGCCGGCTTTGAGCTGATCCGCAAAGCCACTCGCCGGCGCGCCGCCTTCGTCTCCGGCGACATTGTCGCCTGAGTTGATGCCACGGTTGGCAAGGCCGATGATGATCACGACGCCGAACACGACGACAAGCCCGACGAACAAGAAAATGGGAAGTTTGTTCAGGCGCCGGATCTTGGGGGCGTCATCGGGCCGGATATCGCCACCCGCCAGATGCACGTTCGAATCCGAATTGTTCATGAGTGCACGCCTCTAGACAGTTCTGGTCAAAACGGAAACCGGGCTCGTCGGTGATGCTCCGCTTGGCGTTGCCTGATAGGTCCGTGCCAATTCGACAGTTGGCGTGGTGAGACGAGCGAAGATCTGCCCTGCATCGGAATCGATCGTGTAGGCCAGGGGAATGATGTTATCGCCTGATGGCTGTTGATCCGCTTCGGCGACCGCGTACCCCCATCCGCGCAAGGAATTTTCCAAGGCCAGGGCGAACTCTGAATTGTCAGCCTTGAGGGCAATGGTTCCCGTTCCTGCCCCGACATGCTCGGAGAGTTTCGCAACCATATCGCCGGCGACGATGCTCGCAGCGGAAGGAGACAGATTGGCGGCATCAATGCTTGTTGTTGGGTTGAACCAACCACTTTCCGACGTCATACAGCCAGCCATCGGCGTTGCCAGAACAGAAATGCCAATGGCCTTTAGAATTGAGCGGCGCGTGTGCGACATGGTCACCCTCCTCTGTTGATACGAATTTTTTGCTGGCTGTAGCCAACACCAGAAACGAGCACCGCCTGGTCGATCATGTAGTCCACGATCATGAGGCTGCCCTTCAGGCGATAATTGACGATCTGGTTCTGTCCGCCGGCGGTGACATAAAGAACCGGGGCATCACCGGACGCCATTCCACTCGGAAATTGGATGTAGGTCTTGAGACCGTCCGAATAGACGCGCGTCGGCCGCCAGCGGGCTTGACCATGAACATGGAATTTGAAGTCCAGGTTTTCGGCCGGGACGCCTGCACCCGGAATGGTGTTGGCTTCGAGCTGTCGATTAGCCGCCTCGAACTTGGCCTGGATATCTTCCGGGTAATCGAAGCCTACCCGGGCCATGTAACGGTGACTGTCGCTTTGAAGTTTGATCTGATAGGTGCGCCTCGACGTCGTCACCACCATCGATGTGACAAGTCCGGGTTCTGTCGGCTTGATGATCAGGTGAACCGAGTTTCCGGTCGGGCCTCCAGATGTTGCAGGATCCACCTTCCAGCGAACCGTATCCCCGACCATGACGTTGCGAACAGCTTCCCCGGGCTGCAATTCGATGTCGCAGACCTGCAGGGGAGCACAGACAACGGTCGGCTGAACCTGACCATAGAGATAGATCACCTTGCCGTCCGGACCTTTGGTGATGACGCCGCGACCATTGCGCCAGTCGCTCGACAGACCAAGGGCCCGCAGTTCCTTAGCTGTGTAGTCTGCAGCCAAGGCTTGAACAGGTAAGGCGGTGATGGCTGTCGCAGCCGCGAGCATACTCATGCCGGCGCGCAGCCAGTTTTTCTGAAACATATTTCTTACTCTTTGAGTGTGCGAATTGCTTACAGCTGGGCGGTCCAGTCGAAGTCCTTGAGATAAAGACCGATCGGGTTGAGCCGGATGATCGCTTCGTCCTGCGGAGGCGAGAGCGTGACATTTGCTACCCCGCGCCAGCGCTTCGTTTGAAGCTCCTTGCCCTTCCGGTCCCGTTCGATTTCTGTCCAGTCGATCTGATAGGATTGATTGGAGAGCGGCACGATGCTCGTCACCTCGACGGAGACAGTGCGGGATTGCGCCCGGTCGAAAGGAGAGTTCGTCCGGTAGAAATTGTTGACCTTCTGGGTGGCCACATCTGTCTGCCGCAGCATCGCATAGACCCGGTCGATGTAGCCCTTCGCAACGACCGTATCTGGCGTGACAGAGCGGAAAGTCGCAATCCAGGCTCCGAGCATGGAGCGGACGACACGCTCATCGGCATATTCGATCTGAGCCGGGAAGCCGCCGATCGCAGGCGTGCCGAGTTTGTCCACCTCGACGATATACGGGACCAGTTTGACCTGAGTGCTCTGGTAGAGCGCAAAGCCGAAGCCGATTGTCGCCATCGCCAAGGAAATAAGACCGACACCCTGCCATACGCGGGCGGTACGGATGTACGATCCGTATCGCTCGTTCCATTCCATCCGCGCGGCAAGATAGGGATTATCAATTGAAGTATGTTTTGCCATCTATTTGCCTATTGCTCAGGAGGATTTGGGCGAAGACCCGCCGCCAGTTGGCTTGTTCGGCAGGGATTGCCGCAGTTTGTGATTGGCGAGACCTAGCGCCGAGGCGTTTCCTGCATGAGGCGCGCCAGAGAGCTTGTCTGCGGCAGCTGATGAAAGGGCTGCAAAGGGAGCCATAGCGGCCTGCGCCGCAGCTTGCCCTCTCGAAGATCCATCGTTCCTGGCGGTTTCGTAGGCTGCCTTTGCACCAGCGGCCATTTGAGCGCTGCCGATAGCGGTTCCGGCAGCGAAAGTGCTGGTCTGGGTGCCATGACGAATGACTTCCATGCCGTTGCCGACCGAAACGCCCTGGACAACACCTTGCAGGATCTGTGGGACGTACATCGCGATCATAAAGACAACCACTGAAATCCCCGCAATTGTCAACGTTGCAAGGAATTGATCATCCGCTGTTGAACTGTTGGAAAGGCCGATCAGAACTTGAGAGCCGATACGCGCGATCATTACCAGCGCCATCAGTTTCATGCCGACTGAGAACGCATAAACCAGGTATTTGATTGGAAATTCTTTCGTAAAGGACGTGCCACCAAGGCCGAGCATGATGACGCCTGCCAGGAGGCCGACATACATTTCGATCCAAACTGCAATGAAGATCGCGGCCACAAGCGAGAAGCAGATAATCACCACAACCATTGCCAGCACGGACGCAATAGCCAACCCATTGTCTTCGAACAGACCGAACTGCGCATTCTGCGAAAGGTTGGCGGCAACTTCGACGCCGGCGTTAAAGATATTTGCCGGAGAAGCCGAGCCCCCGCCCGCTCCAATCTGGAAAAGGCTGTCTACGACGGCTTGAGCGAATTGTGGCCCATTCGTCAAAATGAACGCGAAGAGGCCGACAAACATAATGCGCCGAACCAACTCGCTAACCCAGGCTTCAAGCGCAGCGGCCTGAATCGCCAACCAGACAGCGGCAATTCCAAATTCGATGCCAGCGAGGATCCAGAACAGCGACTGAGCTGCGTTCGTGATCGTTCCTTCCCAGCCTTTCGCCGCGGAAATGACCTGATCTTTCAGGTTGTCCAACACAGCACCATCCGCGGCGAGAACCGGTCCCGCCAACAATAGCAACACAACTGGCGACAAAGCTGAGATCGCTCGAGGTTTTGGTTTCATTTGCCGAAATCCACGCTGATTTCATCGCCGCCCGTTGTCGGGTAATCCTTCGGGTCCGTTTGAATGAATTGTTCTTGTGTATCGACGTTGGTTTGTTTCTCGGCTGGTGCGGAGAAAACGAAGATGTAAGTGACGGACGCAGCTCCAAACAAAAGGAGGGCGAGCAGTAAGTACAAATAAGTCTTTGCCATCTTTCAGAAGTCCACGCTGAGTTCGTCGCCGCCGGTGGTCGAGGATTTTGTCGCACCGAAGAACTTTTCCCTTTTTGACTGAGCAAGGTCGCTCTTCGTCTGCTCGGACTGGTACCAGGTCCCCATCATGGTCATCTGCTGAGAGACAAGACCTCGAAGCTTCTGCATCTGCTCGACTTGCTGGGCTGCAATCTCATGACCCACCTGCAAGGCCTGCTTTTGGCCCTCCGCGGACTGAGAATGCTGCCGGAGCTGGCGCATGGTGTCCTCTTCCGTCGCGAACTGGTCCGAGGTGTATCCGGCCGCTTTCAAGGTCGAGGAGATCGTGTCCCGGTTGGTGTCGGACCAGCCTTGGTACATGGTCGAGAACGACTGCGCTTCCGGCAGGCCGTTCTTGGCGAAATCGGCGTAGCTCTGGAACCGCTGTTTCAGCGTGTCGTCGAGGTTGCCCATTGAGAACGCCATGGCCTGACCCTTCTGAACCAAGCTCTGCAGTTGGCCGAGGTTCTGTTCAACCTCACCCCAAACCTGCATCGGCAGGGAGAGCGTGTTCTGCAGCATGTTCTCGTAGATGCTGATCTGGTTTTCGATCATCTGGATCTGGTTGCCGATCTGCTGCACCTGATTGGCAATCTGCTCGGCGTTCTGACCGCCGAGGGCGATGAGCTCACTGTTGTTGAGGATCTGGGTGAACTCGGTCGCACCGGTGACCGCGCCACCGGCCTGGACCGGTCCTGCAATTCCGATTACACAAAGAACGCTGGCGAGCGATCTAGCCAAGAAGCTGTTCGGCATTGGCAATTCCTCTTTGCTTGAGCCATTCGGCGGGCCATTTGTCGCCGTGGTGGAGGTGAAGGTCTTCGATGCGCTTGAGATCGTCCTTCGCGGACGCGCCAACGAAGGACAGCGTGATCGGGCCGAGCGCCATGTCGAAGAGCCGGCGCCCATCCGGAGACGTGACGTAGTACTCGCGCTTCGGGATCGCCGAGGCGATGATTTCGATCTGCTGGTCGTTGAAGCCGAGCTTTTCGTAAAACGCGCGCGTTCCGGAAACTCGGGCCTCACCATTTGGCAGGCAAACCTTTGTCGGGCAGCTTTCCTTCAGAACGTCGATGATGCCGGATCTGTCGGCATCCGAGATCGATTGTGTTGCCAGGACCACCGCGCAATTCGCCTTGCGGAGAACTTTCAGCCATTCCCGGATCTTGTCGCGAAAGACTGGGTGACCGAGCATCAACCAGGCCTCATCAAGAATAAGCAGGCTCGGTTCACCGGTCAGGCGTTTTTCGATCCGGCGGAACATATACAGCAGGACCGGGATCAGGTTCCGGTCGCCCATGTTCATCAGCTCTTCAATCTCGAAGGTCTGGAACCTGGAAAGCGACAGGCCGTCTTGTTCGGCATCGAGGAGCGAACCCATGGGACCGTCCACCGTGTAATATTGCAGCGCGTCCTTGATCTCCCGGTTCTGGACACCCGACACGAAATCGGTGAGCGACCGGCGCTGAGACTTCGACATCAGGTCGATCTGCGTCGTGATCGCGTTGCGGTGCTCTGGCAGAACCTTCACACCCTGCATTTCGATGAGGGTTTCCAGCCACTCGGCAGCAAACGCCTTGTCGGTGGGATCCTCGAGAGAGGAGAGCGGTGCAAAGGCCAGTGTGTCCGACTTGCCGACGTCATATTGATCCGCGCCAACGGCAAGCGTCAGTGGATACATCGACTTGCCTTTGTCGAAGACGAACACCTGCGCATTCAGATAGCGAAAGAATTGAGCCACGATCAGCGCGAGAAGCGTCGATTTACCCGAACCGGTCGGTCCGAAGATCAGCGTATGCCCCAAATCCCCGACATGAAGATTGAAACGGAAGGGTGATGAGCCAGAGGCCACCTGCATGAGCGGCGGCGATCCAACTGGGTAAAAGGGGCATGGCGCTTCCGGCGATCCGGCCCAGACGGAATTGAGCGGAGCCAGATCCGCGAGATTGCGTGTGCTCACCAGCGGCTCGCGAACGTTGGCATAGGAAACGCCCGGCAGACTTCCCAGGAATGCCTCGGTGGTGTTCAGGGTTTCTATGCGGCCGCCAAAGCCTTCGTTCTGCACGAGCCGGCGCACCGCCTCGCACTTCTCCTGAAGCCGCGCCTGGTTCGTGTCGAAGAGCACAATGACAGGCGTGTAGTGGCCGAAGGCGACGAGTTGCGAGTTCGCCTCGGCAATCGCGTCCTCGGTTTCCCCGACCATCACCATGGCGTCTTGATCGAGCGATCCGGAATTGGTCTTGAAGAGCTGGTCCATCAGCGGCCGCACCTTCTGCAGCCACTTCTTGCGTGTCTTTTCCAACACCGAGCGCGCCTCGATCGGATCGAGAAATATGAACCGGCTCGACCAGCGATAGGTGATCGGCATCAGATCGAGCGCGTTGAGGATCCCCGGCCAGCTTTCGGCCGGGAACCCGTCGATCGCCACGACACCGACATAGGTGCCGTCGATGATGGGGTTGAGACCGTGATGGAATTCCGCCGTCACCAGATAGTCGAGATACATCGCAATGTCAGGCAAGCGGATCGGATGGTTTTCTCCGATCAGCGCGAAGCGTGCGAACTGCAGGAGATCATCGTAACGGCCACGCCTCTCCCCTGCCCTCCCCGCTTCTATTTCCGGCACTTCATGGGTTTCCATGCGCCGGATCGAGACGACATTCGCCATATACTGCTCAAATTCCCGGATCGTCGTCTTGAAGTGCTCAAGCGTCCGGGAGGCAATAGACGTGTTGCGGCTGGCGTCGTCCGAATAGATGTATTTCACCAGTTTGGACTTGTTTTTCTCCGGCGGCCGGTAGGTCAGGATGATGGCGTGCTGGCTCTCAAAATGCCCCTCCCCGGCTTCGAACCGCTGGCGGCGCTCGTCATCGATCAAAGCCGTGACGGGGTCCGGAAAATGCGAGCTTTCCCTGTCCGGATATCCGGTTGAGGGAATGCGAACCGCTTCCATCTGGATCATCCAGCCGTTGCCGAGGCGGGCGAGAACCGAGTTGATCTGTCTGGAAACTTCGTTCCGCTCAGACGCGGTCGAACTCTCGCTGTCCGGCCCGGCAAAATACCAGCCGGCCATCAGGCCCCCGTCCTTCAGGAGCACAATGCCGTTGTCGACCAGCGCCGCGTAAGGGAGCAGGTCGGAAAAGGACGGCGCAACGTGCCGGAATTTTTTGAGGGCAACCATGTTCAGTATTTCCGCCAGGGCGTGGATGTCGGCCGGTAATAGGCGCGGTATTTGACGTGCCGCAGATAGACAGCGCGCATCAGAGGGTCCGCCTTGGCCATCATCCGCAGCACGCCAACCACCACGATCCAGATCGCGATGCCGAGCACGGCGGCATAGGGCTTCAGGATCACGAAAATCAGAATGACCGAGGCAAGACCGGTCACGAGCACCAGCTCGCGGTCTGCCCCGAACAGCAATGTCGGGCGAGAAAGAGCGCGGTGGATCCGCGCTCTGTTGAGGCCCGGCGCGTCAGTCACGAGCCGGGTCCACGGTTGCCGCGTTCCCTTCCGGAGCAATGCCGATGGAGGCACCGGAGGAACCAAACAGGCCGACGATAGTGGACGCGCCGAGCAGGACCCCGAGAACCAGAACCACGTAGGCCAGGCGGCGGGCAAAGTCGTTGAGTTCACCGCCGAAGATCAGCATCGCGCCGGCGATCGCCACCGCGATCAGGCCAACGGCGCCAGCGACAGGACCGTTGATGGAGGCCTGGATTTGCTGAAGCGGGCCTTCCCAGGGAAGCGAGCCGCCGCCGGAGGCGAAGGCTGGTTCAATTAGGTACAGTCCTGCACCGGCGAGAAAGAGAAGAAATACAAAATTACGCGACATGAAGAGTCCCTTGTCTGTCGTTGGAATTTTTGTTGAGGAACTGAGATGCAACTGCTGAGCGGATGTCATAGGTGCCGTCCCGAAAGCCGGACACAGTCACGATGTCCCGAACGATGCGCCCGTGTTCGGGGGAGCGCTCGATCGAGACGATGAGGTCAACCGCTTCCGCTATGACTTGGGGCATCGGCTGCTGAGACACTTCGGCGATCAACTGTTCAAGGCGCGTCAGTGCGGTGAAGGCATTGTCGGAGTGAACCGTGGCGATGCCGCCCGGGTGGCCCGTGTTCCATGCCTTGAGCAGTGTCAGAGCCGCACCGTCGCGCACTTCGCCGACAATGATCCGGTCTGGTCGCAAGCGCATGGTCGATTTCAGGAGCCGTTGCATGTCCACGGTGTCGGACGTGTGCAGGATCACGGCGTTCCTGGCCGCACACTGGATTTCCGCTGTGTCTTCCAGAATGACAAGGCGGTGATCCGGAGCAACGGACACCATTTCGCCAATGATCGCGTTCGTCAGGGTCGTTTTGCCGGTGCCAGTGCCGCCCGAAACCAGAATGTTTTTCCGGCCGGCAACCGCATCACGGATCACGGTGGCTTGGCCGTCCGTCATCACGCCATCCTCGACGTACCTGGAAAGCGGGATGAGCAGCGATGCCTTCTTGCGGATCGTGAAGGACGGCTTGGAAACGACCGGTGGCAGAAGACCCTCAAAACGATGACCGCCTATCGGCAGCTCGCCGGAAATGATCGGCTTGTCAGAGGTGATTTCCGTGCCGAGCGCATGGGCGACCTTGCCCATGATGATCTGGGCGTCATGGGGCGTCATCTCGCCGGAGGGCTCCATTCCCTTCCCGACGCGTTCGATGAACAACTGTCCGTCCGGGTTGAGCATGATCTCAACGACAGTGTCGTCCGACAGCGCCGACAGGATCGTAGACCCCAGCGAGTCTCCCAGCCCGGCGATAAGCCTGCGACGGCTTTCACCGTTCCTCAATGTCCCCTCCCCTACCGGTGAAAGCTGAGATGTTCAGGGGATCGTGCGGCCTCGCCGAGACAGCATTTATCGGACCGGGCATGAGGGTATGCCCAGGCTCTCCGGAGGTCATTCGGAGTGTCCTTTTATATTTGAGATCAATAAGATACGACTACAGCAATCAGTGGTTGATTACCTTGCGAGAGGGCGCAACCCAACACGGAACGAAGTGTCATCGCAAGGTTGAGAAAAAGTTTTCCACACCTAAGGAGAGTTGTTGGAATCGGCAAATGTGACGATGGGAAACCTTTGATTAACGCTCGATTTTTGCCAAGATTGCTTTTTGTTTTCAGATCCCTCGTAGGCGTATCCACCCAAAAATCGCACGCTGCGGGTTCCGCGGTAAATTGCGCTGTTGTAGGGAAACGAAGGTCTGGCTGTTGGCGGTTCTCACTTTCCTGAGTCGGGTCGCAATGTGGCAGATTTAAGCGGAATTTCGTCTATTGGCATCTATGAGATGCCTGCTTTGATGAGCCCCTTAGGAAATCTTTCGGGGAAAAATAATGATACTGTGAAATTCACCATACGAACGTAAGCTACAGAAAATAAACAACAAAAATAGGAAATCTTGGGATCTCGAGATTTGACCTGGAGGCACTCGTTAAGATTGTGTTAACCAAAAACCGCTTGCGCGTGTACCGGAATCGCTCATAGTAATAACGCTTTCCCGCTGTTCGTCTTAGGAAAAGCGTTATTCCGAAGAAAGTGAGATCTCGGTGTCTTCTGCCGCAGAAAAAGAGTCGTTAGATTTCGACGAGGAGATCATTCAGCAGGGCGAACTGATCTCTGACCGGTTGAATATGCTTCGATTGGAGCAGTATCCCCCTGATGCGCAAAAGGGCCTGCGGATGTTTTCCCTGGCCGAAGTCGCCGACTTCATCGGCGTCACGCAGAACCACATAAAAAAATTGCACCTCGATGGCAAAGGGCCAGATCCAACGGTTTCCCCTTCCGGGCGAAGATCCTACACGGCATATCAGATGTTGGAGCTGCGGGAGTACCTGGACAAGCACGGTCGAAGCGACATCAAGAATTATGTCCCCCGCCGTCGAGACGGCGAGCATCTGCAGGTTATCTCGGTTGTAAACTTCAAGGGCGGATCTGGGAAGACTACTACGACCGCGCATCTTGCACAGTATCTCGCGCTGACCGGACATCGAGTTCTGGCTATCGATCTCGATCCGCAGGCTTCATTGACGGCTCTGCATGGTGTTCAGCCTGAATTGGACAAGAACCCGTCATTGTTCGAGGCACTTCGGTATGATGACGCTCGATGCTCTATCAAAGACGTCATTCGCCAAACAAACTTTCCCGGTTTGGATATCGTGCCCGCCAACCTGGAGCTTCAGGAGTACGAGTATGAAACTCCCCTCGCTGCGGCGAATTCCCACGAGGGGCGGCTGTTCTTCACACGTATTTCCAGAGCTCTAAAGGAAGTTGATGACGAATATGATGTGATTGTCATCGATTGTCCGCCGCAACTGGGTTATCTGACTCTGACCGCACTCACCGCTTCTACGGCGGTTCTCATCACTGTCCATCCGCAAATGCTTGACGTGATGAGCATGAGCCAGTTTCTGCTCATGCTTGGCGGCATCTTGCAGTCCATCAAGAGTGCGGGGGCAAAAGTCACTCTGGATTGGTTCCGATTCCTTGTGACTCGATACGAGGCGACTGACGGTCCGCAGGCGCAAATGGTCGGCTTTATGCAGGCGATGTTCAACAAGAGAATGCTGAACAATCAAATGGTGAAGTCGACTGCGATCTCCGACGCTGGAATAACCAAGCAGACCGTATATGAAGTCGAGCGCGCCCAATTCGTTCGTTCAACTTATGACCGAGCAATTGAGTCCCTAAACGCTGTCAATGGTGAAATCACTTCTTTGATCCACAAGGCATGGGGACGGAAATGACCAAACTCTTGACAGCCGTGCAAATTGGGGAAAATCGACGGAAAATCAATACGGTATCTGCGATTTCAGGTGAGAATAATGGCTAGAAAACATCTTTTGAGCAACATAGGTGCTCAGCCCAATAAGCCGACTGAAACGGCAGCTAAAGGCGAATCTCGCGTCGATTATGCACGACGGGGCGCTTCCCGGTCGATGATGCAGTCTCTGGACGATTTGGCAGAGAATTCGATGCGGGTGCTTGAGGGGGATGTGGTCGTTTCCCTGGACCCTGAAAAATTGGACCCCTCCCCCTATCAGGATCGCATTGGCGAGGATCCGGTTAAGGACCAAGAACTGCTTGAAGCAATCAAGGAAGCAGGCCAGCATCAACCGGTTCTGGTTCGACCTAGTCCCGACGATAGCGCACGTCACATTATCGTTTTCGGACATCGTAGGGTGCGCGTCGCGAAGAAACTTGGCCAAAAAGTCCGCGCGGTCGTGAAGCCTCTTGAAGAGATCGCCCACGTGATTGCGCAAGGCCAAGAAAACTCGGCCAGGGACGATCTGAGCTTTATCGAGAAATCACTATACGCAAGGCGACTGCAGGAGTCGGGGATCGATAAAGCGACAATCAAGACTGCTCTCACCATTGATGACACTCTGCTGTCCAGAATGCTCTCAGTGGCCGAGACCGTCCCAGCTCCCGTGCTCAATGCTCTGGGTGCTGCCAAGGGGGTTGGACGCGATCGTTGGGAAGACCTTAAGAAAATCGTACAAGCGCCAGCAAAATCTGCACTGGCACTGGAACTGATTCAATCTGATGCATTCATCGAGCTTGAGGAAGGGGGGCGGTTTGGCTTTCTGATTGAGAAGCTCAAGGTCTCCAGAGCGACAAAATCCAAGAAACAACGTCCAGCGGAGAAAGCCTGGAGCCTATCCGACGCCGCCGTGAAGGTCTCCACTAAAGACAGTGGGAAGGCGTTCACGTTGGCTTTGAAGTCCAAGGACGCCTCGCGATTTGGCGCTTACTTGTCGAATCGACTAGAGCACCTTTATCTAGAGTTTCAGCGAGATGGAGAGGGAGGAAGCGACTGAATTAACGGTCGTAAATCACGGCCAGCAGGAAATTTGGCAAAGAAAAAGGCCACCGAAATCGCTTCCGGAAGCCCTCTCTTGTTGTGGTGACTAGAGAATCGCACTTCCCGGAATCACAGTCAAGACTCTTTTGAGTCGTGAGCGCCTTTTCGGCGAGCAGTTTTCTATTGCCTAGCAATAGGTGAAAGAAAATGCAGACGCATATCACAACGACGCCCTTTGGGCGGCGGCCGATGACGCTTGGCCTGATGGCAAGCCAAGTTGCCGCGAAATCAATGCCTGATGGAGCAGCGGTCGAGAAGTGGAAGGTCTTCCGCTCGATCCGCGAAGCCCGAGACCTTCTTGGCGCCACAGACCGTTCCCTGGCTATCCTCAACGCGCTCCTATCTTTTCATCCGGACAATGAGCTCTGCAGCGACGGCACGCTCATCGTATGGCCGTCGAACGAGCAGCTTATGGCGCGCGCCAATGGTATGCCGCCAACAACGCTGCGCCGGCATCTGGCGGTCCTAGTTGATTGCGGCCTTATCGTTCGCCGTGACAGCCCGAACGGGAAGCGTTTTGCGCGAAAGGGGCGGGGAGGGGAGGTTGAACAGGCCTATGGCTTCGACCTCTCGCCGATCGTCGCCCGTGCCGAGGAGTTCGAGCAGCTTGCAGAAGCCGTGCAGGCCGAGAAGAAGGCATTCAAAATCGCAAAGGAGAGGCTTACGCTCCTTCGTCGGGATATTGTGAAGATGATAGATGCCGGCATCGAAGAACGCGTTCCGGGCAACTGGGGCCGTGTCCAGCAGATCTACCAGGAGATTGTCGGCCGATTGCCGCGATCGGCGCCTCGCCAGGTCATCGAGAAGCTTTGCGAAGAGCTGCACGAGTTGTGGACCGAGGTGCATGACATTTTGGAATCATTTACGAAAACACAGAATCTGGATGCCAATGAGTCCCATTTTGGACGCCACATACAGAATTCAAATCCAGACTCTAATTTTGAATCTGAACATCGCTCTCGAAAAAAAGAGGCTGGCGGGACCGACGAGAAAAACAACAACTTGAGGAGTTTGCCGAAACGGGAGTTGCCTTTGGGGATAGTGTTGGATGCTTGCCCCGATATTGTGGACATGGCCCAGGGGGGCGGAATACGCCATTGGCGGGACTTTTTGGCGGCCACGGAGGTGGCCCGGCCGATGCTGAGGGTCAGCCCGAGCGCCTGGCGAGAAGCTTGCGAGGCCATGGGCGAGGTACAAGCCGGAATTACGCTCGCGGCGATCCTGCAGCGAGCTGATCAGATCAAGAGTGCTGGCGGCTATCTGCGTAGCTTGACCGACAAGGCGAGAGAGGGCCAGTTCTCGACATGGCCGATGGTGATGGCGCTCTTGCGTGCAAAGCTCGATGCCGACAAGAAAGCCGCCCGCGCGTTGGCTGAGACCTCTGATGCTAGTGGCAGCCGGAAAGAAGGCTTTGAAGTGTCCGACGCCCCTCGAGAACCTATGAGAAGGTGTGAAACATGACGTCAACTTGTTCGGGGTTGCCACACTTTTTCGGATTCAGGCTTCACTCGTTGTCGACGCGACAATCGAAAGTACCGAGCAGGGAATCGTCAATTGCCTGGCCGAGAGCATTTGCGGAAATCGCGAGCTCTGCTTTGTCATCAGATCGGGCGGCTGTGGCAAGTGTAGAAACATGCTCAACAATGATGGCGTTGGCTCGCTCAACGGCCCACTGGGCAGGCTCCCCGCGGTTGTTGATGACCAGGGCGACCATGCTTCTGCGCTCTGGGCTTTACGGTTTGTTTGCCAGGTTTCCAGTAGGATCAGAACGCGCGATTTGTACTGCGTTCGCGCCTATTTTTCACTCCGGTAGTTCTGTTTCACCAATGTCGATCAGGCCATTGCGTTTCGCGCGGTCGATGAGGTTCTTAACGGAAGAGAGCGCCCATTTGATACTGCCTCGGGGCGTACGTTCGTGCAGCCGTTCGAGCTGGCTGGCGATTTCGCGCAAGGTTAGCTCAGGATTGGACGAATGGATGCCAGCAACCAGCGTCATCAGCCGGTCTTCCGGCGGACGCGGTGGCGACTTTTTGAGCAGGTCCTTGTCCGCCATTCCCTCTGCGACCATCCACTTCACCGCGCGCCGCAGTCGTTCGGGCGTCCAGTCCAATCCGCGGCTTTTCAGAAATCGCGCGATATCGTCCCAGGTGTGATCGGGGCGCATGCGCCGGACAATGGGAAGCCATTGACTGGCAGTCGCCTGAATGCGTGCGCCGTAGGCTGCCTTCTGAGCGGCCGTCATCTTGGCGAGTGCTTCAGGTCTGCGCTCTCGAATTCCTGGATTGCCGGGTAACTTCCCTTTCGCCTTTGCGGCTTTGATGCCGGCTTTTGTGCGTTCGGAGGTCAAGGCGCGTTCGAGCTGTGCGACTGCCCCCAGAACCTGAAGGGAAAACATGCCCTGAGGTGTTGTTGTGTCGATAGGGTCGCTCAGCGAGCGAAAATGTGCGCCCTTCGCGTTCAGATCTTCGATCACTTCCAAAAGATGGTTCACTGAGCGGGCGAGACGGTCAAGCCGGACGACAACCAAAGTCTCACCCGCTCCAATCTCTCGAACGAGCCTTGCAAGGGCGGGCCGCGCGCGCGATGCGCCGGATCCGTATTCTTCAACGATTGTGTCGCAGCCGGCCGATCGCAGTTCCATCTCCTGGGCTTCAGTCGCCTGCTCGTCCGTGGAGACGCGTGCATAGCCGATCAGCCGTCCCTCAGGTCGATGAGAAGAGCGATTGAGCGCTGATTTCGCCATTTGGGACGCCTGAGAGCCGATAAGAGAGCGAATTTCCAAATAAAGAAGATACGGATAACCGATCGTTTGTAAACGTCTCTTGAGCGCCTTTTCCACGATCTGAACCGTCAAAACCCCAGGAAAACCGAGCCTTCTCGTCGATCTGAGCACGGATTGCAGGGCCTTTGTTCAATTCAGAAGGCGTCAGACTGTATTTCGGCGAATGTGAGTTGAAGGGGTAATCTATGACGGAAGCAAATTACGTGATAACTTCCGTATAGATGTGGAAACCGCGATAATACAATGCCTTATGAAATTGGAAAACTGAACCTTGAGGCTTTGATAGAGCCGATATCGGCGGCGGAGGACGCGCTGGCGCGGTTTGATGAGCGTGTCGCCCGCTCAGAAGTCGGACAGGGCTTTGCAGAGCGGGCCGATTTCTTCGAGGCCGTCTCCAGCATGTGGGTTGCCGGTGAACTCGTCCATCTGGAAGACCTGGTTCTGCACGATGCCCAGATGGACGTTCGTGCACCAAGCCATGAACTCGTCATTGCGCACCGGATCGTGCGGGCAAGACGACGGGCAGTGAGAAACGATCCGGGCTGGGCGGTCTCGCGAACTGGGATCATGGCCTTTGCAGGGATTGCCGAGCAGGAGGATGAGCTTCCCAGAACACTCAAAAGGAGAGGGGAGGGGAGGGACCTCGAAACGGACGAGCACGATGCAGTTCCTCCGGAATTGGCGGAGATCGACGAGGTGCTTGCGGAAACCAGCTGGCTGGTGGAAGCCGTTCCCTCCGGATCCACCAGAACCCGGCAACCTGAACTCATTGTGGGCGAGTTGGTCATTCGGGATCCAGATTGGGACGAATCCGAACGGATCTCTGAATGGCTCGAGTTGGTCAGAAATGTTGAAGCGCTTCCGGCGACCTTGGCTGCTGCGCTTCTGTGGGATGCATGGGAGCGTCTTGAACCGCTGCAGCGGCAGCATTGGCTTGGGCAGCTGCTCGTTTCGGATTTTCTAAGATCGCGAGGAAAGGTCCGGTCGCACCTCTTCGCTTACTCCCTGGGGCTTCGAGATATCCCGCGTGAACGCCGGCGTGCGCGAGACCGGACGACGAGGTTGGTTGGCTTTCTCGATGCTATGACTGCAGCTGCATCCAGAGGAATGAAGGATATTGATCGGCTGACGCTCGCGAAGCGGCAACTCGAGCGGCGCGCTGTCGGCAAGAGATCTAATAGCAGCCTGCCGGCTGCGATCGAACTCATTTTGTCGCGGCCGATTGTGTCTGCGCACATGCTTGCCAAGGCGGCAGGGATCACGCCACGAGGGGCGCTCAATCTAGTCAGTGCTCTCGGTGTGCGGGAGATGACGGGGAGGGGACGGTATCGGGCGTGGGGGATTTTGTGAACGCTTCGCGCCGCATTTCGGACGCTCAGCTTATTACGGCTATTTCCTAAAAGTCGCCGTTAGTTGTTGGTTGCAGACACTAAAGAAAATGGGATGGATTGCGGCGAATCTCGAAAATTCGCTTGTGCCTGAAGCTGATACAGGGCAACGCTCACGCTGAGCCTGGCAGTAAACTATTCGTCGCCACTCGCCCTGGTTGAAGCATTGGCCGCAAGCGTCTAGATTTTTTTGTCCTAGCAATGAGCGGCGCACGTAATCGCTGCCGTCACACCAGGGGGTGACGATGAGCATGTTCGAGGACTGGAGGGGCCGACTCACTCTGCCGCCCTTGCCGGAGCTTCGGGTAAAGGTCGGCCGCAATGCAGTCAGGCAGGTCGTGTTCCGCGGAGCCACGACACGCGCCCGCATTTTCGTAAGCGACATGCCGGGTCATGACCTAGTCAAGACCGAACTAAGGCCACCATACGACCAACTCTATATCCGCCGCAAAGGTGCGAAGCGCCGCGAGACGGATCTGCCTGTCCTGGCGGCAGGCCTAGCACGTAACGCTACGATCCCCGAGACCATGACCTTGCAATGGGACGTTGTAGAACCGCTTACCCAGCGCGTCGACACGCCCGAGAAGCTGCTAACCACATGGGAGAACCAGTTCAGCTTTCGGCTGGAGGGCCAGAATGACGAGCCAGGCCTGCGTCTTCCGCAGTTCGGCGCTCTCCATGCTATCGCTGCCCACTTCGCCGTGAGCGACACGTTTGAGCCCGCGACGGTCGTGCTGCCGACGGGGACAGGCAAGACCGAGACCATGCTTGCCGCACAAGTATATCTTCGACCAGCCCGCACTCTCGTGCTGGTGTCGGGCGTACCCTTACGTGACCAAATCGCGGATAAGTTTGCAACCCTTGGCTATTTACCTACGGCCAAATCGATCCCAGGCGAGTTATCCGGCCCCCGTGTGGCACTCATCTCCGGTGGCATCCGCAACGTCAACGAGGCCGAAGAACTTCTGGAGAACGCGAACATCATCATCGCACTGCCAAACTCACTGGAGGCTTCCGACGCGACCGCCACCGCGACGCTAATCGACGGATGCTCACACCTTTTCGTTGATGAGGCGCACCACATCACCGCGCGGACCTGGCGCTCAGTCCGAGACCGCTTCAGCAGCGGGAAGGTCCTCCAGTTCACGGCGACGCCGTTCCGCCGGGACGACCAGCGCGTAGATGGCAAGATTATCTTCAACTACAAACTCGGCGACGCTCAGCGCGCCGGCTACTACAAAAAAATCAATCTCAGGACCGTTGAAGAGTACGGCGACCAGAAGACGCGCGATGAGGTCGTCGCTCGTGCGGCCATAGAAGCTCTGCGGAACGACGTAAACGAGCAGAAACTCGACCACATTCTGATGGCGCGCACTGAAACGCAGGCGCGCGCCGATGATCTCGCTGAGATCTACGAGCGGCTCGCCCCAGAGTTCGCACCAGTGAAGGTCTATTCAGAGAGGCCGGACAGCCAGAATCGCGCGGCGTTGGCGGCGCTCCACAACCGCAAGAGCACGGGCTCGCGCATCGTCATCTGTGTCAACATGCTCGGCGAGGGCTTCGATTTCGCTCAGCTCAAGCTCGCGGCGCTGCATGACACGCACAAGTCGCTTGCCATCACGCTCCAGTTCATCGGCCGGTTCACGCGTAAAGGCCCTAAGGACGTGGGCAACGCGACCGTCGTCACGAATATCGCAGACCCCGACGCAGAGAAGAAGCTCGCCGCGCTCTACGCCGAGGGCGCGGATTGGGACCTATTGATCCGCCGTCTAAGTGAAGAGCGCATTGATGACGAGCTACGGCTGCAGAACGTCATCGAACAGCTTAAGCTGAACGGCACGCTCGCCATGGAGCTTTCGCTCTGGAACCTCCGCCCCGCCATCTCGACTCAGTTTTACAGGACTAAGTGCAAGGACTGGATGCCACTAAAATACGCCGGTGTCCTGCCGGCCGCCGCCGAGACCTGGTATGCCCTCGACTCCAAGGACAGACTTTTTGTGGCGGTGGTCGCGCAGATGGAAGAGGTCAAATGGGGCGACTACCAGAACGTTGTGAACACCCTCTACGACCTCGTTATCGCCCGCTGGGACAAAGACGAGGGCGTATTGTCTATTTACGCCAGCGATTACGGTCGAATGCGGACCGAGCGGATGGCGAAGGCTATTGCGGGCGATGATGTCGAGCTCTTCAGCGGCGACGCTATTTTCAACATTCTGAACGGCGTGGAACTACCGCTCGTGAAAAATCTCGGTTCGCGCCGTGTTGGCGCGATCAGCTTCACGACCTACTTCGGGGCGAATGTCACCGAAGGTCTTGGACACATCGATAAGTCCGAAGCTGAACTCAATAACATTGCCTGTGTCGGATACGAGGACGGCGAGCGCGTCCTTTGGGGTGGAGCTAAACGCCGAGGCAAGGTTTGGCAGCAACGCAAGTCTGGTTCGGTCGCGGATTGGGTCGCCTGGACGAAGTCTACGTGGAACAAAGTCACGTCGGACGACGACGACGTGAAAAACATCATCAAAGGCTTCCTCAAGCCCATCAAACTGACCGCTCCGCACACCTCACACGCCATCTCCGCTGAGTGGGGCGAGCAGGCTCAACAGAACCAAAGCGAACGGCAGGCCATCTTCTTCGGCAAGGTTGAGAAACTGCTTTACGAGGTGGATGTCGGTATCGAATCCGTCGAAGATGATGGCACGGTCAACGTCAGCTTCGAGGCCGAGGACACTCAAGCCATATATCAGCTGAAGATTTCGGAGAGCCTTCCCGGCGGGTACGCATATGAGCGCAAATCCGGTCCCGCTGTAATGTTCAAGCGCGTGACTAGGGAAGCCGAACCGCTAGAGGTCTACCTCCAGCGCGATCCGGTTGTGATCCGCTACGCGGATGGCACGCACTCGTACAACTGCTATCACATACCGACGAACCTTGAAGCGGGTGTTTATCCCAAGGACCAGTTGGAGGCCTGGGATTTCAAAGACGTGCCGCTCAACAAAGAATCCATTGGCAAAGCCGGCGACGCGGCGACCATTCAGTACCGCGCCTTCGAACAACTGCAAGACGAGCACGACCTGGTCTTCAACGATGACGGCAAGGCCGAGGCCGGCGACCTCGTATGCCTGAAGGACATCGATGAGAGCACCATCAAGCTGACGCTGGTCCACTGCAAAGGTGCCATCGGAGGCCGCGTCTCCGCTCTCATCGAAAACTTCTATTTCGTCTGCGGCCAAGCTCAGAAGTGCATTACCAAGAAGCACAAGGGTGTAGAGCGCCTCGTTAGAGACCTTAAACGGCGCGAGGCGCAGTGGACGGCAACAGGGAACACTCGGTTCCTAAAGGGCGGGCAGCGCGAGCTCTCGTACTTCAAGGAGAAGGCTCGAAAATCGCGTCTTGAGTTCGAGGTCGTCCTTGTGCAGCCGGGCGCAAACTCCGATAGCGTAACCGTTCCCATCCTTCAGTTGCTGGCGACTACAGAGCTCTTTTTGAAGAAGACTACGGACGCCAGTTTCCGCGTCATCCTCAACGCAGCCGGAGCCGATTGACGTGGTTAGCTGGCCTAAAATCTGAAAAAATTCGTCATCATGACACGACAAAGAAGGGCGTGCGGCTGAATTGGTTAAACTCTTGATTGTGGAAGCTCGAATTGATTAGACTTTGATATCCAAATGATGGGTCTTTGGCTGTGACTAATTTAACACTTCTCACGCGAACAGCGCCAAAGAATAAATTGCGCGTATGGTTGTGCGTTGATGATGCGGGGGAAGAAACCCCTTCCATTCGACTGAATTGGCAGCTCAACGACCGGACTGTTGAGCCGACAATATTGCACCCACTCGCACCGGTTCACAAATTTGGCGCGGCATCCTTCACAGGTGTCTACGAGTTCGCGGTTGAAGGCTCGTTCTCACCCGTCAACAGGGTTTCAGTTGCGACACAGGGCCAGTCAGCTGAATTGAAGATCAGGCACTTCCCGGAAACAGTGTCGTCAGACACCTGGTTTCGAATTCTGCTGATTTCTTGCTTTCATCAGGCCGAAAACCATCAAGCCTTGGTGTCGCAAACCTATCTGAAAATTCCGGCTGCAGAACGACAGGATCTTTCCCTGTTTATGGGCGACCAAGTCTATCTCGACCTGCCTACACTGAACAATTACCCCGATAACGAGGCCAAATTAGCCGAAAGATTTGAAAGATATTACAGGACCAACTGGACGACGTATTTTGGTCTTGATGCCCTGTTGAAATCCGCTCCGGCAGTCTTTTGTCCAGACGATCATGAATATTGGAACAATTTTCCGCATCGCTCGCCAATTATACAGAACTCCTGGAAGCAGGAATCTCGACAACGCTGGAAGAGTGCTGCAGACCAACTCTATGACGCCTTTCAATGTGCCGCGCCGGAACAGCGGGGAGACAACATTGAAATTGATGTCGATCCACTTTCGATCATGGTCCTTGATCAGCGTACCCACCGGGAAGAAGACCGCAGCGCAACCCTTGCTCCCAGCGGACTTCAGCAACTGAACGATTGGGTGGACCGGTTAATCGATGAAAAGAAAATTGGTGCCGTGGTGACCGGCCAATCCCTTCTGGATAAACCGGTGGGCGAGTTTCAGGGGGCCGTTGCGGATTGGATGCTCCCCAATTACCGCGACTATGCAAGCATTGTTACAGCACTTCAGCGCCTATCTAACGCCGGTCGTCCAGTATTGCTTCTGACAGGGGATGTGCATTGGGGACGCGTTACCAGGATCAAGGAATCAGGGCAGACCAGATTTATTGAAATCATCTGCTCGCCTTCCTCTTTGGTGTCTACTGTTGGCAGCGACCAGCTCAACAATATCGGGGCAGGGTTTCGGAAGTTTTTCAAAGGCGAGGAGACGCGTTGGCCGCGGCATTCTTCGGCGCCAGACGCCGAGCCGTATTTTGCCCAGCAGGTCTTCGGCAAGCGCTACCGAACTGAAGTGGTCTACAAGCACCAGGGCGATCAATTTGCCATGCTCGCGTTGCGCAAAGCCGCCAGCACGCTCGAAGCCAAAGTTACCTACTACGAAATCCACAAACGCCCGGCCAATCCGAGGGAAGTCCCGCTTGGACTTCTCAGGTGACCGGCTTCCAGGAGATTTCAGATGCTAAACATCATTGCCTCGTCGGCCAAAGAACTGAATCCGGAATTCGTGCAAACGGTCAGGCATAGAAACGAAGACAATCTGAAGTGGGTCGAAAGAAATCTCAAGAAACTCGCGGCTGAAGAGGGGGCAAGCGGCCTGTCCTATCTGGTCCTGATTGGCGGTAAACAGAAGGCCTATTTCCACACTCGTGTCGCCCAGGGGCACCTTAGAAACGATATGAGCCCGAGTCATTGGTCACACGTCGTTCTTCTCCAAGGATCCGCTCCGACCAAGAAGAGTGCGATTTGGGAGATCTCTCTGGAGCCAGCGGAAGGATTTGGCTACCCACCCTCCGACAACGCCGTTGAAGAGGCTCATCTCTCCAATTACGCCAGCAAGAACATGTTCCCCAACATTGCGCTCCTGCAGCTTCCGGTGAAACTGAGCGAAATGAAGAAGACCATTCTGCAGTTCAAGAAGCAGCGTGTGGACCTTGATTGCGTTGAATTGCTGTTGCTCTGGCTCGGCTATGTCTGGGGTGTCGGTCGGGCAACCAATCCTCTGTTCGATGGCTATGGAATTCCGTCGGCCGCATTCATCGAAGCTCTGTGTTCCGCCAACGGATACGATTTGACACCAGGTTTGGAAAGCCGCGCCAGCTGTCCCGAGGCGATCTGGCAAGCGGCACGCTGGTGGCACGAATTTCAGAAAAACCAGCAGGGAGCAGTCCCCATAAAGGGAATGTGGCATACGGAACATTACCTCGGGAAGTAGAGGTTGGAAGTCTTCGTTTATTTGCCAAAGGGATTGAAATTCAGGGGGGATCTAGATGGCCATCTCAAGCGGACAATGTTCCCCATATCTGTCTGTCTCGCTGTTTGCAGCAGTAGGCGCCGCACCGGTTGCAAGCGCGATACTGGCACGAATTAAGACCTTGGCTAAAGAAACGGCAGATCAGAAGGAACTAGAAAGGCCCCGATTTACCACTGTTGAAGATCCGGATATCGAGGTGGCAGGTACCGCAATATCGTGGGCTCATTATTCGGTAAAACGGCCGCCAAGTTGGTTTTCCGGAGATGAACTTCAGGATATTGCCCACCACCTGATTGTGGTCGCGAAACGAGCGAACATCATCGCAATCTCGTTCTCAGATACCGGCTTGAGAAACACTATTGTGCGCAAGATTGTGAGCGCGACTGATGGTCCGTTTGCAAGCATTTCGCGCCTGACTTCAATTCAGATCAACCGGGCCTTCGTGGAAAGCGAAGTCAGGACCCTTTGGCTTAGCGGTATTCACACAAGAACCGCCATCAAGCCGGATTCAAAAATTCTGTCGGGGCAAGAACTTGAATCCTCGCTCGATCCACTCGGCGACCAGAGCTACTATTTCAGTTCAGTCCGGTCGACAATGAGCCTATCAGACGTCGCAACTTCCAAAATTGTCGGGGCCAGTCCGACTTCGGGACGCATTTGGCTGGGCCCATCGCAATCCTGGGAAGAATTCACGACAAACCTTAATCTGATACTGGCACGGGCCGCCAAATTTATTGAAGACGAGGGGCGGCCAGACCGGCCACTGCCAATACTTGCTTCCACTATCGATACCCTCGAGGGGATCGAACAGCCGTACGGCATGGCGCTCATCGTCCCTGAGCAAGTTCGTGATGGCGCTGCAGGAGAGGCAAACGATGATGCACGCCTTATTGCGCAGTTTGGAGATGTCGCGAAATTCGAGCTGACAGCGATTGAAGGGAGTCCGAGTTTTGAGACTGCTGTCTTTTGGGGTGAAAACCAAATTGGCAAGTTGGCCTACGATTTCGAAGTCGCTTCGAATTCAAAAATTCGCCTGAAAGCCCGAAAACTGGAAGGGTTCGATCAGGACGCGATCGAAGCGGAAGTCTTAAAGGTGCTTCAGAATACCGAAAATCTTACGATATACTTCGACACAGGCCACACATATTCGCGTGGTCATTTTTACGAAACCCGGTTTCGCGACGCACGGTTTGAGAACTGGGACTGGGTTCGAATGGATCTGGACGACACCGCTTTTGACAAAGAAAAACCTTTGGATGGAAAGAGATTTGCAGTCGAACAAACCGGAAGCCAGGACGACAGGTCGCTTTTTGGTCTAGTCGCAAAACATTGGCCAAACCTCGCGGACCGCGGAGCTCCAACAGGCTGGCTAGTCTGCGACGACGGTTCCATGGAGTCCGCAGACTTCATTCATTTGGACGATCAAACCGACCCACCAAGACTTACGCTCATACATGTCAAAGGGAGTGGGTCAGACAATACAAACCGAGAGCTGTCAGTCCCCGATTACGAGGTGGTGACAGGGCAAGCGGTCAAAAACTTACGTCATATCGACCGCGGGCTATTGAAGGAAAAGCTTACTGCAAATGCCAACGGCGTTTTGAAAGATGCAGTATGGCATGATGGCGTGCGACAGCAGAACAGGGACGAATTTTTCAGAACACTCGATGGACTGGGATCAAAATTTGCAAAAACGGTCGTTGTTTTTCAGCCGCGTGTTCGCAAATCGGTCTACGAAACCACTCGCGAAAGAATGGATCTGGGAGACAAAACGAGCAAAGATGTTCGTCAGTTGCAGCAACTTGATGCATTGTTGCTCGGAGCGCGCGCCGATTGTTATTCGCTCGGTGCAGAATTCAAGGTGATATCCGATGGCGATGATCTGTAGGCAGAGGGTTGACCAAGGTCACAGGTATCGATTTTCGATGAAGAAACAATCTTGATTACTTCGAAATGACTCTATCTGAGTCCACTCGCCTCTTCGTCAACTTAGGCCGTCTTTATTCAGCGATCCGGCCAATTGAGATCCGCATAACTTCAACCAACTGGCCTCCAGCAAACCCGGCGCAGTTTATTTCTCATTTCTCGACAAGTCGTTGAAAATAGTCTCTTGAACCGCGAGTGGCGACAACTTAAGTACAACTTGTGTGCGGTAAGCTTCTGCTGAGCACCATCCCATTCTGGTTCGCGTGTATCGACGGACTCTATCAAACTCTGGGACACTGCTGATCGAGTTGCCAGTCGACATGCGCCTCCCGGCGCAGCATCGGTGGTCATGCTTATCTCTAAGTGACAAGAACGGGGGTACGATGATTACGATTACCAAGGAAGCCGAAGATTACCTCGAGGCATTAGCGGACGAGCTTACCATCTCGCCCACCAGATACGAGCAGGCGGTTTCCAGGTATGAGTCCCTGGGCACCTGGCTGCATCGCGACGCGTCGTCGGTAAAGCAGTACGATCCGCAAGTTTACTCCCAGGGTTCGTTCCGGCTGGGTACCGTCATCAAACCAGAGGACGAAAACGGTCAATATGACATCGACTCGGTTTGCGAGTTGGCTGCGCTGGCGAAGGGTCACTTGACCCAATACGCCCTCAAGGAAATGCTTCGAGTCGAGATTGAGTCTTATCGTGTGGCACAGGCCATGGTGAAGCCGCTCGGCGAAGGCCGTCGTTGCTGGACGCTCGAGTATGCGGATGGTGCCCAGTTCCATATGGACATCGTACCGGCGCTCCCAAACGGAGCCTCTACGCGGCTTTTGCTGGAATCGAGCGGGCTCAACGCGCAGTGGGCCAGCACTGCGATAGCCATCACAGACAACAAACACCCTCTCTTCTTTCAGCACACCAGCGACTGGCCTCGATCCAACCCAAAGGGCTACGCCAACTGGTTCCGTTCGCGCATGGCTGTCGCTTTCTCGCGCAAGCGCCGCAAGCTCGCCGAAGCAACCCAGGCCAGCGTGGAGAGTATCCCCGATTACCGTGTGGTCACTCCGCTGCAACAAGCAATCATGATCCTCAAACGGCACCGCGATCAGATGTTCGCGGACCGTAAGGACGTCAAACCGATCTCGGTGATTCTCACGACCTTGTCGGCGCACGCATATGAAGGCGAGGAAACGATCGGCCAAGCCCTCGTTTCGATCCTGATCAAGATGGATCGTTTCATCGGCTTCGACGGCATTCGGTACTATATACCCAATCCGTCTGACCCCCTTGAGAATTTCGCCGACAAGTGGGCAGAACATCCGGAACGCCGGGTTGCTTTCTTCGAATGGCTGGAAGCAGCTCGGCGAGACTTCTTCTACGCGGCCCAGGTGAGTAGTCGTCAGGCAATAACCGACTCCGTGGCCCCCGGCATTGGTCGTGGTCTGGCTGAGCGGGCTGGGGATCGGGCAGCGCCAAAGCCCACATCGTCGCTACTGCGTCCTACCACCGTCGCGCCTGCTGTGCTGGCTGCGCCGTCCTTCCCCGCCGAGGCGCGCGTTCCGGGCAAGCCGGCAGGGTTCGGCGGCAAATGATCTGGTGGGTTTCGAATCCCGGCCGGGGCCTGTCAGAGCGGCTTGAAATAGCTCGGCTTGAGCAATCGGCTGACTGGCTCCAGAACGTGCGATGGGGCCTTGACGGACTGAAGTTGCTGTTGAACTTCGAGATTGTCGAAGCGGATTCCAGGTGGCGCCTCGTAATGCACTACCCGGACTTTTTCCCATCGATTCCTCCGTTGGTATTCAACGCCGACGGTGAACGCATATCCGGACATCAGTACGGTCAGTCTGGCGAGCTTTGTCTCGAGTATCGGCCCGACAATTGGGAACTGAGTTGCACTGGCTCAATGATGATCGAAAGCGCCCATCGCCTGCTTGTTGGCGAGAGCGCAGAAATGGAGGGCCACGGGGTTCTCTCAGCTCACGCGGTATCGGAAGGTCAGCGTCTTCGCGGGACCTATCTCAGGCTTGTCATACCCGAGGAAGCGTTGCGTTTGCTTCAGGCCATGGATGACGGTCACCTGGAGCCAATCGAGGTCGACGAACACTACTATGGAGAAGCTGCCGTTGCGCATCTTACTGCTCTAGGCTCGGATGGAGATAGGATTTGGCAACAGAATAAGCCCGTGGCGACCGCCTCTAACTACAAGGGGACGGCGATCCGTGTTCCTCGGGGACTTATATTTCCGGGCCCAGCCAACGAAAAAAACTTGTCCCTCGTTCTCGAGTCTGCAGGCATCAACACTGAATATCCGGCTTGGCCGCCTGCCACCTACCTGCTTGTAGATGACGCGACCGCTTGGTTGGCAATGGTGTACCGCAAGACGGCAGGCGGCGTCCTCGATTACGGCTATGCCACATTCGTTATCGACGCCGACCAACAGCGACTTCCTACCGCAAACTCGGCGCTCTCCGAAAAGAGGATCGCTCTAATAGGATGCGGCTCTCTCGGATCGAAAGTGGCGGCAATGCTGGTGCGATCGGGTGCCCGCAAACTTGAACTGTTTGACGACGACATTCTCGCTCCCGGCAACTTAGTGAGGAACGAGCTGGATTGGCGTGGTGTCGGTGCTCACAAGGCAAAGGTATTGCGGGCGCGGCTACTCGAAATTGCCCCAGAAGCTAGGGTCACCGTGCAAATCGTAAACCTTGGCGGGCAGGAGAGTTCTGAGTGGACCGCCACTGCGCTCGAAACGCTCTCCAACTGCGACCTGATTATCGACGCTACGGCGGATGCAACTGTTTTCGGCCTCGCCGCATCCGCCGCAAGATTCAGTGGCCGGGCAATGGTCTGGGCTGAGGTCTTCGGCGGTGGGATCGGTGGGATCGTGGCCCGATCCCGACCTGGTCACGATCCGTCACCTGACGTGGCACGCCGCCAGATTCTCAGGTGGTGCGACGATCAGAACATTGAGTGGGAGATGCCTTCCCAGCAAGTGGACTACGGTGTCTTGCGGACGGCTCAGCCACCGTTGATCGCCGACGACGCAGACGTCTCCGTAATTGCTGGCCACCTCGCCCGTTTCGCTATCGATACCCTTCGCGGTGGTGGCAGCCAATTTCCCGCTCCGGCGTATGCGATAGGCCTTAGCGAAGGTTGGATATTCACAGCCCCATTCGATACTCACCCCATCAGCTATACCGGCACGGAAGGCTGGGATGCGGGTTCGTGCCCCGATGAGGTGAAGCTGAAAGAACTCGTGTCTCTTCTCTTCCCTGAACAGGACCAAGATGCAAATCGCTCTGCCTAGTTCGGTCCGCAGGAAAATCCGCCGGGAACTGTCCCAAGCAGGGCGCCGGGAAACCGGGGGCTTGTTGCTCGCTGAGCAGTTGGATGACGAGGGGCGATTTCGGGTTGTAGACGTCACGGTCGATCCAAGGGGTGGTGAAAGCGCGTACTTCGAGCGTCGCCCGGAGCTACACACCCAAGCGTTGGAAGCCTTTTTCAAGAAGCATGGCAACGACTTCAGCCGCTTTAATTACCTTGGGGAATGGCATTCTCATCCTAGCTTTTCGGTGACCCCGAGTATGACCGACATAACTACCATGCAGGCCCTGGTCGAGGACGCCGGCAACATAGACTTCTCCGTCTTGATGATTGTTCGGCTGCGGATGTTCGTGATGCTACAGGTGGGAACCTACCTGTTTATGCGCGGCCGATGGCCACAACGTGTCGAAATGATCAATGACCCGGTGTCGCGATCGCATAGAAGAATCATTTGAAAGGTGTCGCCTTCGGTGCGGCAATAGGAAGGCGAAATGTCGAAGACAACAATTCCAGCAAAAGTCGCAAATGCCCTGTGGGCAAAGGCGGGGGGGCGGTGTCAATTCCGTGGATGTAACAAGCTCCTGATCGGCGACCTCATCTCAGGCAAACGCACAGGTAAGTTCGGCTATATTGCCCACATCGTCGCTGACGAGTCCGGCGGACCCAGGGGAGATACGGTGAGATCTCCCCAGCTTGCCCAAGACATCGACAACCTAATGCTAATGTGTCCGGTCCACCACAAGGCGATCGACGTGGACTATCTGGCCGACTATCCCGAGGATGTTCTTCTGGCCATGAAGGCGGAGCACGAGGACCGGATTGAAATCGTCACCGACATGGATGTCGACCGCGTCTCGCATGTCGTCAGGTTTGCCGCCACGATTGGCCAACGCGACTCCTTAGTGACGACGCGTGCAATCTTCAGCGCGATGCCCCCGGATCACCACCCAGCGGAAGGCCGCACGATCGACCTCGAATTGATCGGATCGGAGCGGAAGGATCACGAAAAAGCTTACTGGACCGAGCAGAACGAGAACTTGGAGCGTCTTTTCGCACGGAAGATTAAGGAGCGCATCGAACAGCGGGAGATTCGTCAGCTCAGCGTCTTCGCCTTAGCACCGCAGCCGTTGCTTATCCGTCTCGGTACACTCTTAGGGGACATAGTTCCCGTTTCTGTACATCAGAAGCACCGCGAACCGAACACATGGAAATGGCTGTCTGACCAACCGCACATTTTCTACCAGGTCACGGAATACGGTGGCAGGAAGGACGTGCCGGTTGCGCTAAAGTTGGCTCTGAGCGCCACGGTGAATGACGACCGGATTACCTCCGTGTTGGGGAAAGAGACGGCCATATGGTCGATCACATGTGAGCAACCAGGAAACGACATAATGCGCAGGAAGGACGACCTTTCTACCTACAAGAAGTTGCTTCGCGACCTCTTTAACAGAATGAAAGCCCATCATGGGGAAGGCGTGTTGGTCCACGTGTTTCCAGCGGTGCCGGCGTCTGCAGCTGTGGAAACAGGGCGTGTCTGGATGCCGAAAGCGGACCTCGCGATGAAAATCTATGACCAGAACCGAACCGCGCAGGCTTTTGTCCCGACGATCTCAATCGGCTACGAACCAGGGGAAGGCTAACACGACGGCCTCTGCGGACCATCGCTCTCTGGGAGCCATTAGACAACAACTGAAGGGTCAGCTTTTTTCGTTCGAAAGTTCCACGCGGCTGTGGATGAGGCGGCGTTCGAATACGGTGCGACGCATCTAAAAGCAGATGATCGCACAGAGGACATTCCGAGACCGGCCTCAAGCTAGCCATCGACGCTGCTGCGGCCCCCTCGCGGTCTTTGTAAGACGAGTGTCAGTTGCCTAAGCAATCTTGTGAAGTCTCACATTCTCGATAACCTGTATGGCAATCTTTCATAGATGCCGGTGACGGTTCAATTAGATCACTGAACTCCTCCAACATGTTGACCGCAGGTACCACCAGCATGAGTTCTGATTTGCATACTGTCAGAAAACTGACTATATATCTGACGCAAGGAGATTGCTATGACCACTACATCTCAAGCCATCAAGGCTTATGCAGAGGCTTTGCCGGAGGGGGCGACCCTGTCCGCAAGAGAGTTATTGCATCTTGGCGAACGCGCTGCGGTGGACCAGGCGTTATCGAGGCTCGTCAAGCGTGGAGAGCTCATGCGTGTCAGGCGTGGCCTATTCGCTTTGCCGGTCAAGACACGGTTCGGAGAACGGGCACCTTCTGTTGGAGCGGTCGTGGAGAGCATTGCCAGGACGACTGGCGAGCGTGTCTCGATCAGCGGTGCTTCGGCAGCCAACATCCTTGGCCTGTCGACGCAAAACCCGGCACGCCAAATCTTCTGGACATCCGGCCCCAGCCGACGCCTAAAGCTCGGTGCGCAAGAGATCGAACTCAGGCATGTGCCAAATTGGCAGCTTCGCGCTCCCAACAGCAGAGCTGGGCATGCCTTTCGCGCGCTTGCCTATTTCGGGAAGTCCGAGGCACGGGACACCTTGATGCGACTAAAGTCTCAGCTCAGCGAAGAAGAACGGCGCGAGCTTTTCGGATTGCGCGCCAGCGCTCCAATCTGGATGGCGAAAGAGCTAAGCTCTCTGGCCGTCTCCGATAGTACCCAATGACCTCGCAAACATATTTCGAACTGTCGACTGAAGACAAGATTGATGCATTGGAGGCGGCCGCCTCTGCCCTGGGGCGGCCCGCTGACCTACTGGAGAAAGATATCTGGGTCGTTTGGGCGCTCAACGCGCTTTTTGACAACCCGGTCGGCGATCATCTTGTCTTCAAGGGCGGAACGTCGCTGTCAAAAGTCTACAAGGCGATCAATCGGTTTTCAGAAGACATCGATCTGACTTACGATATCAGGCAGATCATCCCGGATCTGATTGAAAACCCCGATGATCCGTACCCTCCCAGCCGTTCGCAAGCCAGGAAATGGACCGAAACGGTTCGCGAGCGACTAGAGGAATGGGTCAAAACAGTCCCGCACTCGATCCTTTCGGAAAGCATCAAGACGCAAGGCGTAGCTGCCACATTGGTCCGTAAAGAAGATCAACTTTACCTGGAATACGAAGCAGTCCGAAGTGGCACGGGCTATGTGAGACCGGTTGTACTTCTCGAGTTCGGGGCCAGATCCACCGGTGAGCCGGCGGAACGGCATTCCATCCATTGCGATATCTCAGACGCGCTTCCAGACCTTGTTACACCGATGGCTCATCCACGCGTGATGCGTGCTGAACGGACCTTCTGGGAAAAGGCAACCGCGATGCATGCCTACTGTCTGAAAGGCTCATTCCGTGGTGGCGATCGTTTCGCTCGCCATTGGTTCGATCTCGACTGTCTAGATCGCATGGGAATTGCTCAAAAGGCTCTTGATGATCGCAGCCTTGGCAAAGATGTCGCTAGACATAAGCAGATATTCTTTCGGGAGAACGACAGCTCCGGAAAGCCTATAGACTATAAAGAAGCAGTCGCCGGCTCACTCTGTTTGGTACCAGCCGGAGATGCCCTCGATGCCCTGAGGCAGGACTATCAGAAAATGCTCGAAGCTGGCCTCCTTCAGAGCGATGCCATTGAATTTAGCGAACTTGTCGAACGTCTCGCAAAACTTCAGGATCGGGCGAACGTGGGTTTGGCAGAGCCAGGATTGTCCGAATAGGGCTGCAACTCGCGTGCCTGAACTCCTGTCATCACAACAAAACCGCCGACTGACTAACCTTTTTGGCGTCGCCCTCCGGGCCGGGCTGTTGGCAAAGCTGAAGCCCGCAAGCGGTCTTCCCCCATCCGGGCATCCATCCCTGACGCAAGCAGGAGCTTGCCACATGCGGGAACGGTGACAATCCTGGTGCCGCTTGCGCGCATCGGCCGGCAAGGGACACTCGCGCCGCGGCTGGTGGCCGAAGATGCGACCCTGCACAATTGCCAACTCACCATCCCCGCCCTTGTCCTGCCTTGCTCTTCGCGGCCTCCGGGTCCCGCCCCGAAACTTAAGGGAGCGGAAACCCGAACAAAGGAACGCGCGAAGCGCGGAGTGTGAATGGAAAAAGCAGACCTTGAAGAGCTGAAGGAAAAAGTCGTCTGCGGAGCCGTCCTGGAAACCGCCGGCTTTGCTGTCGACAAACGGGAAAGCACACGCAAAGCGGTCAAATACCGTCGCGGCGGCGACATCATCATTGTCATTCACGACGGCAAGGGCTGGTTCGATCCCCTGTCCGAGGCCAAGGGCGACGTGTTTCGACTTGTGGAGCACCTCAACGGGCTTCCGTTTGCCGCGGCCCTTCACGTCGTCGCTGATCTCATCGAGTTTAGGCCGACTGAGCCGGCCTGGACACGTCAGGCCAAGGCAAGGGCGCCGAACCAGACGGTGGCGCAACGCTGGCAAAACCGCCGCAAGCCGTGGCTCGGCTCGGCGACCTGGCACTATCTGCGCGAAGCGCGCGGTATTCCCGAAGCGATCCTGAGACAAGCCGTAGCGGCCGGTGTGCTGCGCGAAGGCCCGCACGGTAGCATGTGGGCCGGTCATACCGACGAGGCCGGTCGTCTCACCGGCTGGGAGGAGCGGGGGCCGAGGTGGCGCGGGTTCGCGAGCGGCGGTGCCAAGGTCCTCTTCCGGTTCGGGCCGGCTGACGCAACGCGTTTCTGCGTCACCGAGGCGGCGATCGACGCCATGAGCCTTGCGGCGATCGAACGTTTGCGACCCGGATCGCTTTACCTCAGCACAGGCGGGGGCTGGTCGCCATCGACCGAAGCTGCCCTGCGCGGGCTTGCGACCCGCCCGGACGTTCTCCTGGTCGCGGCGACAGATGCCAACAGCCAGGGCGAGACCTTTGCAGAGCGCCTACGGATCCTCGCGGAAAAGAAAGGCTGCAACTGGCAGCGGCTCAGACCACCGTCCGACGACTGGAACGCCTGCCTGAAAGAGAACGACTAAGAAGAGGAGACGAGAGGAGAAAGACAAAAAACGACTGCCGCATGCCCGCTGCCTGCGTCAAGGGTGAAGCTCCGCCCGGCTGATGCCGGCCCTTGACCCAAGCAGCCGGAGAGGCGGCGCCAAGAAGGGGTCCGGAAGGGTTGAAGAAGATGGTGATACCGACAGGGTGCGCC
>NZ_CP114789.1 GCF_027359675.1 Roseibium sp. Sym1 | reverse complement strand
GAAGCGGTTGACCTCATCGTCTCGATCGAGCGCTCCCCCGAACACGGGCGCATCGTTCGGGACATCGTGACTGTGTCCGGCTTTCGGGACGGCACGTATGACGTCCGCTCAGCCGTTGCATCTCAGTTCCTCAACAAAAATTCCAACGACAGACAAGGGACCCTTCATGTCGCGTAATTTCTTGACTTTTCTGACCCTGGTCGGGGCCGGACTATTCGTCATCGAACCAGCCTTTGCCTCCGGCGGCGGTTCGCTTCCCTGGGAAGGTCCGCTTCAACAGATCCAGGCGTCTATCAACGGTCCTGTCGCTGGCGCCGTTGGCCTGATCGCGGTTGCGATCGCCGGCGCAATGTTGATCTTCGGCGGCGAACTTAACGACTTTGCCCGTCGTCTCGCCTACGTCGTTCTAGTTCTCGGCGTGCTGCTCGGCGCGTCCACCATCGTCGGCCTGTTCGGATCCTCCGGCGCCTCCATCGGAATTGCTCCGGAAGGGAACACGGCAATCGTGGAACCGGCTCGTGACTGATGCGCCGGGCCTCAACAGAGCGCGGGTTCACCGCGCTCTTTCACGCCCGACACTGTTGTTCGGAGCAGACCGGGAGCTGGTGCTCGTGACCGGTCTTGCCTCGGTCATTCTGATTTTCGTGATCCTGAAGCCCTATGCCGCTGTGCTCGGCGTGGCGATCTGGATCGTGGTCGTTGGCGTGCTGCGGATGATGGCCAAGGCAGACCCTCTGATGCGCGCTGTCTATCTGCGGCACGTCAAATACCGCGCCTACTACCGGCCGACATCCACGCCCTGGCGGAAATACTGAACATGGTTGCCCTCAAAAGATTCCGGCACGTCGCGCCATCCTTTTCCGACCTGCTCCCTTATGCCTTCATTCTGCTCGCCGGCATGGCAATTGCCGAAATGCGCGGTGCGGTTATAACGGGTCGCAACGGCCTGCTCTGGGGCGTTGCAGGGTTCGTCGCGTTCCACTTCGCGCCCGGATTCAGCCTAGCTCCCGAAGTGCCCGGCGTCGCGGCGGCGGATGTTTTTGCCCGGCAGATTTGGTGGTGGGCCACCGTCCTTACCGCAGGCGCCGGATTGTGGCTGATCGCATTCGGCCGTAACTGGGTGGCCTGGGGCGCAGCAGCAATGCTGCTGCTGGCACCACACGTGATCGGCGCGCCAGAGCCGGACACCTTCACCGGCCCAGTTCCGACCGAGATCGGGGCAATGTTTGCCAGCCGTGCCTTTGGCGTCGGAATGGCAGCCTGGCTTCTGCTTGGTTGTTTTGCAGGTTTTTTCTGGCAGCGCGAGAGGGCGAGGGTCGGCGCAACGCAGGCGGCCTGATCCGGAATCTAAATCATAACCGACCGGGCGAAACATCTCGTTTTGCCCGGTTTCTTTTTAAGGAAACCTGAAACCCCATGGAACGCTCTCTCGCACTCTTCGCCATCGGGCTGGTCTTTGGCGGAGGCATCGGCTTTGTTGTTGCCGCAAGCAATGGTGTCGCACTTGACGGTCACGACCACTCATCAGCCAGCGATCACCAGATGCAGACCACATCAGTGCAGCTCAGAACTAATCATTCCGGCCAAACCGCTGGCCACGACCACAACAGGACCACCTCAGTACCTGGCGGTCCCGATGCACCGTCCTTGAAAATCAGTGTCTCGCAGGATCCGGTTAGCGGCTACAATCTCCATATCATGACAGAAAATTTCACCTTTGCGCCCGAGCGGGCTGGCTTGGATCATGTGTTGGGCGAGGGCCATGCTCACGTATATGTAAATGGCGTGAAAGTCGCGCGGCACTACAGTGCATGGCTCCACCTGCCGACTCTTCCAAAAGGTGATGCGACGGTTGAGGTTACGCTCAATTCCAACGATCACCGAATGCTTGCTGTCGAGACGGAACCGCTCAAGGCTGCGGTAACTGTGAACGTGAAATAGGCTTATAGCGCCGGAATGCGCGCTCTGAGGCAGAACCGGAGACGTCCACATGGTCGGGCGTCTTCGATCCAGCCTTTGTCCGCTGCCAGAAAGTTTCCGGCCGTCGAGACGATATCGGCAATGTCGTCCGGAAAGATAACACCGGAAAAAAGGTATGCCGCTCTACCAACTCCCTGAAACGCAACCGTAATTGGCTGCTCGCAGGCCCCCATGCATTCAATCTGTGTAACTTCCATTGCCATTCCTGCCTCGTTCAATGATCGACGCAATGCATCCAGATCTGGCGGAGGGTCGCTTTTGCATGTACTGCAAACGATAATACGGTTCATTCGGTCACCTTTGCCGGCAGTGGTGGCACAGCACTGCGAAAGCGTACAAAGCAACACATTTTTTGTCATTCGGATTAAGTCGTATTGTGTTCGACAAATTTATTCTTCCAATTGAGAAATCACTTGAATCTATAGTGGCTAGAGGGTGTATACGCCTGACGAATTAAGAAATCCGACTCAGGCACATCTTTTGGCCAAATCGCAATCTCGTAAATACCCGGCTACAGGTAACGGCTATAAGTTTGCCCATTCTGCTGACCTCGACGGGCCTGCGCGCGCGCTCTGGCTATTGTTCCATGATCCGGCCTATGTATCCAAAAGTTGCCTGCCGGAAGCAACTGCTCTGAAAGTAGCAGTTAGGGATGACTGTCAAGTTCCTACAGACGATCTAGCGACTAAGCGTCATCACTGGCCTCATTTTGCTCTGGAACAGCACGACCAAAAGATCTTCAGAACCATAATCTCAATGCTAGCAAGGCTGGCAATAGTACTTGAGCCAAATCTGCCGGCCTCATCTCTGAAGGTTTCCCGCAAATGAACAACAAATCAATTGTTCTCTCAGTGGCTGTATTTGGGCTGATACTGCTCAGCGTTGCGGCCTGGTTTTTCGTTCGTCCGATGTTTATGAGAGCAGCGATTCCAACCGAACAGACACTGGCGGTGTTGAGGCCTCATTCGCCCATTATTGGGCCTGAGGACGCACCTGTTACTATCGTCGAGTTTTTTGATCCTACTTGCGAAGCCTGTCGCAAGATTTATCCGGTTGTTAGGGATATCATGGCTGAGTATGGCGATACAGTGCGCCTGGCGATTCGCTACGTGGCCTTTGAAGGCAAGGGATCAGTGGAAGCGATCCGAGTACTGGAAGTTGCGCGGAAACAAGGGGTGTTTCAACCCGTGTTAGAGGCACTTTTGCGCGACCAGAAAAGATGGGCCAAAGACGGAGCGCCAGAACAAGAACTCATCATTCAGATATCAACGGAGGCCGGCCTCGATCCAGAAGCTGCGCGAACTCAGATGCTGGAACCCATTATAGCTGCAACGATTAACCAGGACCGCGCCGATGCTGAAGTCTTAGGCGTAACCCAGACGCCCACGTTTTTCGTTAACGGCCGGTCCGTCAATTCGTTTGGCGAGGCGGAACTGAGGGCTTTGGTGAACGAAGAGGTGGCCGCTTCGCGGAAGTAACCAACAGCAAACAGGGAACAGGATCTGTTTGAGGGGCGATGGCAATCTAATGGCATCGCGCTGCACAAACGAATTTGATCCGCAGATTAGTTGCCTAACATCGGACAGATTGCAATGCACTTTGGCGCTACCCCAAACGCCCAGTCCTCAAAAATCGAACTCGGTCAAGAACCGCCGCTGCTTGGTTACGAAGGGTTGTATGGCATGCCGGACCGGCGAGGGGTTTCACTGCGCTGGTTCGCTGGTTCAGCACTCACTGGTGTCACATCCCTGTTCTTGATGGGCGGCGCGCTATTCGCTGCCTTTGACGGCCAATACGAAGTTGAAAGGGCGAAATCCTCGAGTGCTTTATTGAATGAGTTGTCGATCTCGAACAACGGTTACAGCAAAGAAGACAGGGTTCTGCGATCGGCGACTGAATATTCCAGCAAGCAATTAATAGATGTGAATATTGTCTCCCGTGAGGGCGACAGAGATAACATTCGCGCTCAACCACATATTTTCATCAGCGCTACGCTTGCTACCAAGAAAGACCCGTCGCTTGCATCTCAAATTCCGGCCTTCAGTACGCTGAACATATTTTCTAGGAGTGCGGAGAAAGAAGCGACAGGGGCAACCGAGGGAGTTGCAACTTCTCTTCTTGCCGACTCGCTGTACGGTGCGAAATTGGCCAATGATGTCAGTATAAGCCTTACACCATTTCCATCATCGAACACGGATTTCGATTTGGACAAGACGTTGTCAGAATCGGAAATTGAATTGAAAGTTCGCAAATTTATCCGGACCCGTTCGGTGGATGCAACTAACATGGGTTATGAAGCAGTGATTGATCCTGGGCGTTTCGACTTCAATTTGGCGCTTCAGCCAGATTTGGAGCGCTATGCGGTTCGGATAACGCCGGAAAACGTTTCTTTCGTGTCAAAACGCGATGACGATATTCGGTTAGCCGGAATGGATGAAAGCATTGTGCCAGTGGCTCAGGGGCAAAACCTTACGGGGACCCTCCTAAATCAGCAGGTTCCAGAAGTAGAAGCTGCATCGATCACACTTGCGTTTCAGCGATTGTATGGAATCTCCAAACTTGAAGACGGACAACGACTCCGAATAGCGTACGCGCCCTCACAGGACGATCCGGAGCGAAAGCTGCCCGTGCGCATCAGTCTGTATAGCGATACGAAACACGAAGCGACCGTTGCCCAATCAGACGGCGGCGATTACATCAAAGCCCGGCCGCCTAGCACCTTTCCAGCAGCAGCCTTTGCTGACGCGGATCGTGTCTCCCATAGCGGGCCAACGCCAGCGCTATACGATAGTCTTTATCAAACTGCACTTGAGCAAGACATACCAAAAAACATTGTAAATGAACTTGTTCGCATGTTTTCCTTTAGCATCGATTTCAATGCCTCGACTAGGCCTGGTGCTACCATAGAGCTTCTATATTCCAGAGATGACCGTAACTTCGGATCTGAGATCCACTTTGCTGCGCTGAGCAATGGCAAGACAACGCTGGAATTTTACCGTTTCCGGACGCCTGACGATGGAGCTACTGACTTTTACGATGCGTTCGGCCAAAGCGCAGAGAAGTTCCTGATCAGGAAACCGATTGATGGTGGCAGGTTCCGATCCGGCTTCGGCATGCGTCGGCATCCCGTCTACAAATATTCAAGAATGCATAAGGGAGTGGACTGGTCTGCTCCGCGCGGGACACCGATCATGGCAGCTGGAGATGGTACCGTGATAAAGGCAGGTTGGAGTTCCGGCTATGGGAAGCGAATTGAACTTCAACACACCAATGGATACACGACCACCTACAATCATCAGACCGGATTTGCCAAAGGCATAAAGGAAGGTGTTCGCGTCAAACAGGGACAGATCATCGGCTATGTTGGCTCGACTGGACTTTCAACAGGACCTCACCTTCACTTCGAGATGCTAGCTAATGGCCAACCTTTGGATCCAATGCGAGCCAGGCTTCCAGAAGGACGCGTGCTCGATAGAGAAATGCGTGAAAGATTTGAGTCCGAACGAAGTGCGCTCGACAACTTATTACGTGACGCCCGTAGGCCCCGAATTTTGCAACATGACTACAATGAGGAAGCGTTCAATCAAGCAATCTGATGTTGAACTAAAAAGAGGTGTTTCTTAGAGGTTGTTCGATCCTTTTCATTACACTAAGGCCACCGCAAGTGTGCGTTACCATTTGGAACCGTGCCGCCGGTAAAGCCAGCCGGGTCTGCAACACGTATACTGAGTGCTTGTTAGCCAGATCCAAAATATCCTTCTGCCGCGTCGTTTGCCGCAGTGCATAATATCGGAAGTCTTTGGCTGCAAATCTCCTCCGGCATGAAATCAGCGCCCATAGGATCAAACTCGGGGAAACGAAAGGCCGTTCCATAAAACTGTGCTTACCGTCGCCTTAGTCTTTGAAAACTCAGTTGCAGAAATCTTCCAAGAGCTGTCATCCATTCGTCCAACGAACGATCACTCACAATCGGCCGCGTTCTTTGAAAGAACAGATGAAAGACTGCGAGAATGAGTAGCAGCGTTACGCCCCAGGAAATTAATGTGTCAGAAAGGAAGTGACCGCCGAATGCGATTCTGTTGGATGACAGGATGAAGCAAAGCGGCAGCACCAATAGCAGCATCGCTTTGCGCCACGTAGCGGGAACTAGAAAGGCGACTGAAGTCAACCAAATGGCGGAAGACGCTTCTCCAGAGACGAAAGAACAGTTTCGGTCACAATAGTCAGTGACTTTCCAGACAGTTTGATAGGGTAGGTCTCCGCCGAACTCAGCCACATGTTGCGGTCTCGGGCGACCCCAATTGTCCTTCAAGATCAAATTTACGAGCACGCCGGGGCCAAGAACCAGAGTCGACAGCAGAAACAAGGGTTGGCGGAGTGGCATGAGCGGTGTAACCGTCCGGTGAACACCGCGGCGATGGCGGTTTGATCAATTGTCGGATTTCGAGCGGGTATTCTTTGTCAATCGCACTTTGGCGGCATTGCGGCGGTTTGCGATGCGCAAAAGCGCATATTTGATCGGAAGTTCGTCGATGGTGTCCGGGTCGTACTCGTCGGCCCATTCAGTTGCGTCGGCGTGATTGGGATGGCTCGGATCGGCCAGCGCGTCAAGCATGCCATAGAAGCCAGGAATTCCGCCGCAATCCTCTGGTGGTGCGTTTCTACCGCCGCCGACATAGCACGGATAGGGGGTCGCCGGATTGCCGCTCCGGACGTCGGTCACCGTGAGCCGATGCTCCCAGCTGTCACCGAAGTCATAGAGGTAATTGATCGTCGTCTTGCGAGGCTTCAGTATGTCGCGCAGACGCACCGTGGCCGCCTCCCTGCGTGGCTCCGTTCCCCAATTTTCGTCCATCGGCAGGCCGTATCTTTGCTTGTCGACGGTGAACTCCCAGAGATGGTGGTCGAACCAGCCCATCACGGCCTGGATAACGTCGTGCAGCACTTTCAGGGTGATTGAGGTCGGCACTTCGACCTCGCGCCAGATCAGGGGATCGGTGTCCTGCAATTCGATGCGGACCGTTGCGATCTCGTTTATGCTGTCGGATGCGGCGGTTTTTGGTGATTTGCTCATGCCGCCGATCTCGCAGATTTCGTCTGCCAGTTCCAGGGTAGCAGTTCCTCGACCTGGGATACGGGCGTTTCGGCGATGCGGCCGAGGACATCGGCAAGCCAGGCTTGCGGGTCGACATCGTTGAGCTTTGCCGTGTTGAGCAGCGTCGCCATGAAGGCGGCGCGGTCGGCACCGCGATCCGATCCCGCGAACAGCCATGACTTCCTTCCGAGGGCAAAGCCTCGCAAGGCCCGTTCGGCCGCATTGTTCGTCAGGCAGATCCGGCCGTCGTGAAGGAAGGTGGTGAAGCCGTCCCAACGCTTGAGTATGTAATCAATTGCCTCGGCAACCGAGGAGCTGCGCGACAGCTTGCTCCGCTCAGACCGCAGCCATTCCTCAAGACCTTCAGCAAGCGGAACGCTGTCCCCGCGCCGCCGCTCCAGGCGTTCGCCTGCGTTGAGCCCGTTGATCTCGCGCTCGATGTCGAACAGGGCATCGATGCGCTTGACCGCCTCCAGCGCTATCGGTGAGATCGGTGCAGCGTTCTTCCTGCGCCTGGCGTTGGCGGCGATATCGGCAAGCACGAAGAACTTGCGGCGCGCATGTGACCAACACAGCGCCTGGGTCAGCGGACCAGGATCACGGTCCACCTTGAACAGCGGATTGTAGCCGCTGTAGGCGTCAGCTTGCAGAATACCGGTGAAGCTCTTCAGATGGCGCTCGGGATGTTCCTGGCGCCGGTTGCGAGAGGCATAATAAAGGGCTGCCGGCGGAGCCGTCCCTTTGGCATTCGGGCCGCCGAATGGGCGATCGTCGCGGACATAGGTCCAGATGCGGCCGGTATCGGCCTTGCCCTTGGCCAGGATCGGCACGGTGGTGTCGTCGCCGTGCAACCTCTCGGCACTCAGCACATGCGCTTCGATCAGCGAATGGATCGGCTTGAGTGCCCCCGCGCAGGCGCCGACCTGGTCGGCCAGCGTCGACAGGCTGAGATCGATGCCCTCGCGCCAATAACGCTCACTTTGCCGGTTCAGCGGCTGATGCTGTGCAAACTTCTCAAACAAGATCATCGCCAGGAGGTTCGGACCGGCAAAGCCGCGCGGCGTCACATGGAACGGAGCCGGTGGCTGGGTGATCTTCTCGCACTCCCGGCAGGTGAACTTCTCCCGCACGGTCTGGATCACCTTCCACTGGCGCGGGATCACTTCCAGCGTCTCGGTGACATCCTCACCGAGCTTCGCCAGCTTTGCGGACCCGCAGCACGGGCAACTCTCCGGTGCGGCGACAACAACACGCTCGCGCGGCAGATGCTCCGGAAACGGTTTCTTTGACGGACGTCGGCGTTCAAACGCTTTGATGGTCGATGTTCGCGCCGAGACCTCAGCCGCCAGCTCGTCCTGGGCTGCATCGGCCTCCAGCTCTTCGAGCTGTAATTCCAACTGTTCCAGAAGACGGGCCTTGCGCTCAGAACGGTGTCCGTGGATCTCCCGCTTGAGCTTCTCGATCTCCAGCTTCAGCCGGGCGATCAGGACTTCCGAGTGCGAGTTCACCGCCTGCGCACGGGTGGCGAGTGCCTCAGCTTCACGGCGAGCCGCACGCTCTGCGAGGATCATCGCGTGTGCACTGGCAAGGTCGTCGGGAAGGTCTTCGGCCGCATCGAGCATGGCTGGATGGAATCACATTCGTACCCACCACGCCAGCGCTTTCCACTATCCGGCCGAGCTCGGCCGCCAGGTTTTTTGCGGCATCCGCCAATCGATGCCTTCCAGCAGATATCCGAGTTGGGCCGGGGTGATGGACACCGTGCCGTCCGTCGCCGATGGCCAGATGAACCGGCCGCGTTCCAGCTTCTTCGTGAACAGGCAGGCCCCTTGTCCATCGTGCCAGATCACCTTGATCAAGCCGCCGCTCCGGCCGCGGAAGACAAACAGGTGGCCGCTCATAGGATCATGCCTCAGTGTCTCCTGAACCATCAGCGACAGGCCGGGAAAGCCTCTGCGCATATCCGTATGGCCTGTCGCGAGCCAGACCTTCACACCGCTCGGGACCGGGATCATCGCCGCTCCAGGAGATCGAGAATGCGTCCCAGAGCTTCCGTGTCGATATCACTGTCGACCCGGACCCGTTTACCCCGGCCCAGATCGATCGTTACAACGCTCGGCTTGCGACGCGCACGTTGCGGCGGTGTCGGTTCCGGCGACTGATCCGGAGCCAACAGAGACCGCGCATCGGAAATTGTCACCGGGATAAATTGCGGAGCAGGCGAAGGTGCGGGTGTTGCACGGTCCGTCGACGCCCGACCGTCGGAGATCGTGCAGAGTTGTTTGCGCCACCTAAATAACTGGCTCACGTGGCAACCCGCCGCCCGGGCAATCTCCGACACGCTTGCTCCAGGTTCAAGGCACGCCGCGACAAGCCGCTCCTTATCTTCCTGCGACCACCGCCGGCGGCGCTCCACCGACGTGATCACCTCAATATGCTGATTGGTCATATGACTACTCCTCTTATGTTCGTTTACAAGAGGTGGAGACACAACTTCCCCGCCGCCTTGAGGCGGATGCGGCTAATCAACACCGTTGAACAAAGCAGGAGGCAAGGCATTTCGACGACGGTTGGCATACTCTTATTCGCGGGTTGATTACCGCATTTCCGTTTGTTCGTCTGGGGCTGCCTCGGTCTAGTGTCGGGCGTAGAATAAATCTGCCACATAGGAGTATCGAGGGTTCCCCACCGCGGCCCTGCCTCCAACTTTGATCAACAGATAATGTTTTCCAAGAGGACCTGATCGGACGTGCAGCAGGCCTGTTTCAAGGTTTACTGAGGGGCTCTACTTCTTGCCCGATCGCCCATATGAAGGCGGCCATTTCTCGCGCGATGGCTGTCACGGCGACTGTCTTGGCCTTGCCGGCACTTATCAGTCTTCGATATCGAGTGCACAGCCTCACTTGCCCTTTCCAAGCAATCACGCAGACCGACTTCGGCAGGCCTGCCAGTCTCGCGCTGATTGTGGGGCTGATCCGTGCTGGATAACGGTATGTCCAGGCCCCCTCAATCAGCGCTCGGCGCGCCCGAGCATTGCCTGCTTTAGTGATCCCTCCGCGTCTGACGCGATCGCCCGTTGAACTTTCTGTAGGGACGAGTCCGAGATAAGCCATCAACTGCCGTGGGCTGTCGAACCGACGGACATCTCCAATTTCGACCACCAACGTAACGGCTGTCATGAACGCCACCCCGCGCATCGCCTGGTACGCGGCGACCACTGGGGCCATTGACCACGAGGAAGAAGTTTCTCCAATCAGTTTGTTCAGTCGATCAAGACGAACTCCGGCGTCCTCAACGGTCTGACAATATTCGGCGAGCAATATTTGATGCGCGGGATGATCGAACGCTTGAGATGCCAGCCACCGTCCATGCGCGCGGGTCCAGGCTTTCCGTCCTGCATAGTATCGGCCATGGCGGAGTAAGAACGAATTGAGTTGTTGTCGCGCCTGTTTTTGTGCCTCGAAAGCCGCGTCGCGGGCACGGACGAGGTCGCGAACTGCTTCATGCGCTTCATCCGGCACCCAGACAGGTGTCAACTCGCCAGCTCGATGGAGCCTCGCAAGACTGATAGCATCGCGACGATTGGTTTTTACGCGATCACCGGCACGCTTTGGTACCAATGACGGCGCGACAACACTGCATTCGTGACCCAATTCAACGATTTGCCTATAGAGCCCATACCCGGTAGGGCCGGCTTCATAGCAGAAGTGGAGCTTTGCCCCACGCTTAGCCAATTTCTTGACCATTGCTGCTACCGAAGATGGTTCCGAGGATATGTCGCCCAGAAACCGTACCTCGCCATTGCGCTCGCCGTCGGCAATCGCCACCGAAATCTTCAACTTTGATGTGTCTAGGCCGATGAAAGCTGCGTGCTCGTTTGTCATGTCTTCCCTCGCTGGTCGGTAGGTCGCCCTGGCCAATTCCAGAGCCCACACAATCTACAGCGTGGGTAAGCGGCCCTCGCCAACGAACATACGGTCTAGTGCTATCACTAGGACTGGCAGTCTTCAGCCTACGCCAGCAAGACGGCCTTCACCGGAGGGGTACTGAGCGGTGGACGATCGGGGATAAGCAACTTCAGAACGAACACAGCAACACAAGTAGTCGCAACCACCTGAACGAGAAATATGCCGAGATACCTTACGTCTCTGAGAAACGCCATGTTCTTCGCCCAGAAACCGAAAACTTCTGAATAAAACAATCCGGTCGACCAAATATCGGCACCGGGAAAGATAAAGAAAAACAGCGACACGGCACAGACATACAACCCGACCGAAATCATCGGATGTGAAACACAGGAGTCGGTCAGCTTCTTTAGAATCGGCTTTGGGCTGTTTTCAATAGGTACTTTGTTCTTCATCGCCGGTATTTTGATCGAACTTCGAGGATTGATCCTATGCATCTAGAAGGTGTCCGAGGTGTTTCACAGGTGTCAAAATGCCGCCCGCTCCAACAAACCGGAGATGTGTTCAAGCGGACTTTCTGGGTTAACCGTCAACCTGTTGTTGGATGTCTCAATCCGGTTCATTCGAACGTCGATTGCTCGCGCTGGCCTTCTGCGTTGGAGCTGATCTTGCGTCGTCAGCTGTACAACTTGCGATTAGAGTTTCTGGCCGATCAAGGGTAAGTCGCTGCACGACCCACCGCGGGGTTCCAATTAGTTTTGTGGCTTCGCGTTGAGTGCACAGGTTGGTCCCATTCTACTCAATATGCTCTTTGCTGGGTTTAGAAGATTGATTTGACGAAATGTTACCACCAACTCGAGCCGTGCTCAGTCGGTGCCGGGCGCGTTTCTTTTCACGAAATCTTGAAACACTTTCAGCGTCTCTTCGCTGACATGATGCTCGATACCCTCCGCGTCTTGCTCGGCCACTTCTGCGGAAATTCCTAGTGTAACCAGGAAATCGACGACAATCCTGTGCCTCTTGCGGCAGGCTTCCGCCAGTTGGCGGCCCGCCTCAGTCAAACGTATATCGCGGTAGCGCTCCTTAAGGATAAGACCTTCTCGCTTCAGCCTAGCAAGATTTTTCGATACCGTCGGCTGCGCAACGCCAAGCCGTTCGGCAATTTCTACCGGACGCGCAGACCCGTTCAGGTGGATCAGTTCCGCGATGAGTTCCACATAGTCCTCGACCATTTCACTCTGGTGCGCGGTGCGCACAGCCTCGAACCCGCTGGCCTGTTCATCGACACTTCTATCGGACACCTTGGGTGAAGGACCGGTCATGAATGGAACACATCCTCTTTGTTTTCATGGTGATTGTGTATGCCGTGAAATTAGTCACTTGACAATGCGTTAGATCATCCTAAGAAATTTAGCCTAGTCTAAATATAATAGGCGCAGCTATGAAAACTCTCCTTGCCAGCGCAGCGATCTGCCTTGTTCCGCTAACCGCGCAAGCCACCGCAATCAAAGAAGCCCCCTGGGCTCCACGTGCAGCCGCTTATCGGCACACCTTGTTTCTGGGAAACCTTTCCCCAGTCCCCTGGGAGAAAATTGAAGCCAGCTGGAACCGCGCCGTTCCAGGCAGCTCACTGCCGTATGCCGCGGTTTCCAGAGCAAGTGACGAGGAAGCCGCTGCTCTTAACAGTGCTCTTCAAGTGCAGGACAGGCAGGCGCTGTTTGAAGCGGCAACGGTCATCGTTGCTCAGGGGATACTGCGTCACCTGGAAAATGCGGATGCCAGGCTCGGAACTCCAGAAGCAGCCACTGAGTTGGCCAAGGCCGAAACGCTTTACCGCGCCTTTGAAGATGCTATTCGCGCCGCCGATGAGCCTGCCGCTCGCCAGCTTGGCAGGGCATGGCTCATCCTAAACTCGTCCCTGGGCAGTGGCGGCGTTCTGGGCCAAGGCGGACAGGAAAGCAACAAGGCAGAATTCGCAAACGCCCGCAAAGATGTTTCCGATTACATTCGTACCAACTACTTGCCGGCAGAATTTGCAACTCGTGACAAGCTGGCTCCTGTTCCGGAAACGGTTTTCCTTTCTGGACCGGAAGTGAAACTGCCCGCAACATTGCCTCCGGGATCAAACATCGCCGATCAAAGCGAGCTGCCGCGCCTTATTCTTCAATTCGAGGAAGCCGGTGAAGACGAAGCCAACCTGCCGCTTGTCGCTTATGGCGACATGCTGTTTGACAGTCCTGAGATCTTCGGCGGTCCGGCGCAGGAACTTGGGATTGCCTGTTCCACCTGCCATAACAGATCTGACATCAACAGGGAGTTCTTCATTCCGGGCCTCAGCTATCGCCCCGGGGGGATGGATGTCGACGGTGCTTTCTTCAATCCGATGTTCAATGACCGGAAGGACGATCACCTCGATACGCCGTCGATGCGCGGTATACGGTTCACCGCGCCTTATGGCCGTGACGGACGCGAACCCAGTCTTCGCCGTTTCATCCGCAACGTGATCGTAACCGAATTTGCCGGCAAGGAGCCGACCCCGTTCCAGCTTGATGCGCTAGTCGCCTATGTCCGTGAGTTCGACTGGCTGCCGAATCCGCAAATCGACCGGGCAGGCCGGCTGACCGGCAAGGCCTCCGACGCGGCGAAGCAGGGTGAAGCCATCTTCAACACAGATTTTCCAGGACTGAACGGCAAGTCCTGCGCGTCCTGCCACACGCCGGATCAGAATTTCACGGATGGTCTGACACACGATATCGGCAGCTCAGAGCCGCCTTTCCCCGGAGGCACAGCCACAGCCTTCGAAACGCCAACGCTGCGCAACATTAACTTCACCGCCCCCTATATGCATGACGGTTCGCTGCCGACGCTGGCCAGCGTTGTGGATTGGTTCAACGACACCAGGAATCTTGGGTTGGACGAAGAGCAACGAGCAGACCTGACGGCGTATCTGGAAGCCATCGGCGATGGCGAAGAGCCCTATCAGCGCTTTGAAGGCCGTGACAGTGTCTTCCGCCTGTCCTGGGAAGAGCTGACTACTTTCGCGTCAACCCTGGACACTCTTCTGCCCGCCCATGATGCCCAGAATATCGCGTTGCTCATCGATACGGTTGCGCCGGATCTTGCAGCCGACGCCAGCGTGATGACCAATCAGGCGGCAAAATCCGAAATCTATGAACTCAGCGCCATCCTAAGGACCGTGGGCGATGCCAGCGCTGAAGGTGACTGGGGCGAGGCGGAACAGCAATGGCAAAAGTTCAAGACCATGCAGGCCGCAATTGACGAGAGGATGTTTTGATGCTGAACCGCCGCACGTTCTTGGCCGCTGCCTCCGCCAGCTTCGTCCTGCCGGCTTTTGCCGCCGAGGAGGGTCTGACCTTGGCCTTCATACCGCAGGAGAACCCGGAAAAGCTTCTGGGAGATATCAAAGTCATCACCGGCTGGCTTTCGGAGCAAATGGGTGTCCCCGTCACCGGTTTCGTCACTTTTGACCATGCAGCCGCCGTCGAGGCGCTCCGAAACGGCGATGCAGACATTTCCTTCATGGGCGCCCTGCCATTTGTTCTCGCGGAAGATCAGCTCGGAGCGGTACCGCTTTTGTCGGAAGTCTACCGGGGTCAGCCCAGCTACTCCGGACGAGTCTTCGTCCGCAAGGACAGCGGCATTGAAACCCTTGCCGATCTCAAGGGGCGTGACATTGCCTTCGCAGACCCTGTATCGGAATCCGGTTATATCTATCCGCTGGATCTGTTTGTCCGCGAGGGCATGATTGCCGATGCGGCGGATGCCGACAGCTTCTTCGGCAGGAAATTCTTTGCCGGTGGATACCAGCAGGCGATGCAGGCCATGGCAAACGGATTGGTCGATGCCGCCGGAGCGAGCCAATATGCGGACCTCTTTTTAACACCGGACCAGCAGGCAGAAGTCAGGGTTCTGGCGGAATCGGAACAGATCCCGAGTCATGCGGTCATTGCACGCCCCGGCCTTGATGCCGGATTGCAGGCAAAGTTCGTTAAGGTGATGCTCAGCCTGAACGATCCGGAAAACCGCTACCTGCTGGCCTATCTCTACGGCCCGGACGGTTACGTTACCGCTGACCCGGAAGTCTATGAAGGCGTTCGCGAAACCGCGCGGCGCTATGGTTTCCTGAAATGAGTGTTGCCGCCGCCCTTTGCGATGTTACGCATCAGTTCGATGAGCAACCAGCCCTGTCGAATATCTCCCTGACCCTGAAGGAAGGAGAGACCGTTGCATTTCTGGGGCCGTCAGGGGCGGGAAAGTCAACCCTGCTGGCACTTCTCGACGGGCGGTTGCGGAACTGGCGCGGTACCGCAGAAGTTCTGGAGACACCTTACTCTGCGACAGCACGTCCCCCGAGAGATGCAAGATCGGAAGTCGGCTTCATTTTCCAGGAATTCGCGCTGGTTGACCGGTTGAGCGTTTACCAGAACGTGATGAACGGAAGGCTTGGCCGGATGCGGACCTGGCAATCGCTCTGGAGCCGCTTCGGTGAACGCGATCACCTTGTCGTCTCCGGTGTTCTGGAGGATACCGGATTGACCGATCTGGCCGCGCGCCGCGCGGACAAACTCTCCGGCGGACAACGGCAACGCACCGCCATCGCACGGTGTCTGGCGCAGGAACCGAAACTGATCCTGGCAGACGAACCGGTCAGCAATCTCGACCCGGCCAATGCCGAGAAAATTCTCGGCCTGATTACAGGTGCTGCCCGCAAACGCGGCATTACCGTCGTTTTCAGCTCGCATCAGCCGGAGCTGTCGCAGCGATTTGCAGACCGCGTCATTGGCCTGCGTGACGGCAAGCTTCTCTTCGACTGTCCTTCGGCTCAGGTGAGTGCAGCCGACATTTCCGAGCTTTATCACGGGACAGCTCCGGGCGCCGAACTGCGTGTGGTGAGCTAATGTCACGCGCCGTGACCTGGTTGGTTCTGGCCGCGGCCATCTTGTGGTCTCTTGGAAGCGCCGATATGGGATTGGAAAAGCTCCCCGGTGCAATGGCGCGACTGAGCGAATTCCTTGGCCGTATGCTGCCGCCAGACATGTCCATTTGGCCGGAAGTTCTTCAAGGCTTGGCAGAGACCCTGCGCATTGCCATTCTAGGTACCTTCTTCGCCGTCCTGTTTTCCGTAGTTCTTGGCATTTTGGCAGCGGAAACACTGGTTCCGTCGGCGATCTGGCGGCCCGTCCGATCGCTGCTTGCGATCGTGCGGGCAATTCCGCTGATCCTGGTTGCCATGCTGATGGTCGGTGCAGTCGGCCTTGGACCGTTGCCCGGTATCCTGGCAGTGACATTTCACGCAACGGGCATGCTGGCGAAATTTTACGCTGAGGCGATCGATACCGTCTCGCCCGAACCGGTGAAGGCACTGGAAAGCGCGGGCGCCAACAGATTACAGCAACTGCGCTGGGGGATCTGGCCGCAAATGGCGCCGGTGGTTCTGCGCGATACCGTCTTCCGGTTCGAACTGAATTTGCGCGAGAGCCTGATCCTCGGCGTCGTCGGCGCAGGCGGCATCGGTCTATATATTCAGACCTACGTCCGCTCGTTTCAGTACGACAAGGCAGCGACGGTGACGCTGGCGATCATCATTCTTGTGCTGCTATCAGAAGCCGTGAACACCGCTTTGCAGAAACGCTTCTCCTGATTAGATGTGCAGCTTTTCGAACTGATCATGATGTCCAAAGAAGCTGCGACCCTAAAAACGCAACTAATTCCGAAGCCTAATCAGCGGGCTCCTTCCTCACTGTTCTGCGCATCAATTAAGACCGCGGTCCCAGAGGAAGGCTCCAGGACGTCTAGAGTAAACCGTTACTTCCTTGGTACGCTGGCAACAGTGGTCACGCGGGCGTCGTCAATCCCGGTCCAAAGCGCGGCGGAATACGGAGATTGACGTTTAATGTATCGGTACGGCGTCGAATACCAAGGCAGAACTGTTTCAGCTTGGTTGTCCAATATCATGTCCCCGTAGTCCGTGCGGACTGTCAGCACAGCATGACCACCATTCTGGAGGTCCTTTGCGACGGTGATTAGCAGAGTGCTGCGCGGCCATCCCGCATTTAGAAGCTCTCGTTGCTTTTCAAGGACATATTCCTCACAATCTCCATATCCGTCGTCTGGGTAGGTCCAATACTCTGGTTTGCCATAGAGATCGTCATCGGTCATTGGCCGAACACGACGATTTACATCCGTGTTAATCGCGAGCAATTCCTGCCATCTTTCTTCCGTCAATTTTACGACGACCGGCTCATAGCGTTCATTTGAACAAGCACCAATGTTGTCTCGGCAAAACTGTACGTATCCGATGGGTGCTTTGACGTCTTGTTTCATGTCCATAAAGCGCCCGGTATCGGCTGACGCAGACGCGGAAGAAGTTACCAACAATGCCAGAAAAGTTGTTGGCAGAAGTATATTTTGTAGTCTTTTCATCCCAAAGCCCTCCCTTAAGGCTGGCTTCACGATGTCATCTTGAATTTTATTTTAATAAAAGCTTCTCAGTAAGTATTGAGTCAAATAAAAAGAAATATAAACTAATATTTGAATTACATTTTACTATAATTCTAATTAGACTTGTCTAAAATTTTATCTTTCTCCTGCAACAAACTGATATGCTTACATTTCTTCCGTTGATGGTCCTTGAATTAAATAAAGGAGGATTTGGCGTGCACCCTGACAATCGAGAGCTTAAAAAGAAATCCAGAAGGCAATTCAGGTGAATATTTCGGCAAGTTTTTTGAAGGCAGAGCAACCCATTGATTGGATCGCCGCGACCAAACGAGGTTCCACAGCATACGTCCAACAACTACAGGCGGCCTGATCCCGCTCGTGACAATTCAACCTTTTTGAGAATGGCCTTACGGCCGAAAAAGACGGCCCTCGCAGAGGGCCTCTCACTGCTACCTTGGAAAAACAATCCAACACAGTTCCAACGTCGTATGTACAGTACCGATATGTTGGCTGGGTATAGTCGATGGACGCACTTGAAGAATGGATCAGAGTAAATTCGTACTTGGTATACGGGATACTATTTTTTTATTGTGCGATGAAAAGTGGGGCTCTGCCGCTGTTTGCTGCTATCTTTGCCAGCACTGATGATCTTTCGATATTTGCAGTATCTGCGGCATCCTTTCTTGGCGGATACTTAGGTGATGAAGCACGGTTTTATCTTGCGCGGCGATATGGTGACTATTTGACAAGCCGGCTGCCAAGATTAGGTGTGATTGTCAAACGAGCTGAAGGCTTGCTTGCGAGGCACGGAGCCAAATACATTTTTTTGTACCGATATCCAAAAGGTATGCGAACGATCGGCGCATTTCCGGTCGGGTTAAGCAATATGTCCTGGTTGCGTTTCACTGTTTTCAACGCAGGATCCGCTGCCTTGTGGACCACGTTGCTAGTTGCGTTTGGATATGTGTTTGGTGTTGCGATAGTAGAGACTGTAGAACGTAATTGGGGCTGGCTTAGCGTTGTCGCGATAGGGGTATTCGCACCTTTGGTTTGGCTTGTGTATCGCAATAATTTGACGAGTGCGCAAAAGGGATTAAGAACTCCCTAGTGTCAAAAACAAAAAATAACCACTTTTCCGGACAATCAAATGTACGGTCGATGTGCTCGCATTTGTAACAGCTCTGTTCTGTCCTTGTTGCGAGAGAACCAGAAGACCTCAACGATTCCTATTGCGAGGAAACCGAACAATGAACGTTGCCCTCCTGAGATGCGAGTATTCTAGCGAAATGTCAGGTAGTTATGCGTCCGGAGATATTTGAACCGGCACAATTCGCCCGGAGGATCCTGAGTGTGAGCATGACAATTTTCATGCTTCTGCTCGCGGGATGTGTAGGTTCGTCAATTGAAATGGAATCGCGCGGAGAAATTGCAATTCCACATGAGGTCAAGGCGTTGATGCGCAACAAAGGGGTCGAGGGATCAGATCCCGTCTTCATCCGAATTTTCAAACAGGAAAGTGAGCTTGAGGTTTGGAAAAAAAGGCGCGCCGGTGATTATGTTCTTCTAAAAACATACGAGATGTGTCGTTGGTCCGGCGATCTGGGTCCCAAACGAGCCGAGGGTGATCGCCAGGCACCTGAAGGCATATATGAAGTCACGCTGGGGAGGCTTAATCCCAACTCTAAGTATTTCCTTTCATTTGATTTGGGGTATCCGAACAAACTTGAACGCGCGAAGGGTTACTCTGGAACTGCGCTCATGGTCCACGGAGCCTGCTCGTCTTCCGGGTGCTTCGCAATCACAGACGAGCAAATCACCGAAGTGTATGCTCTAGTTCGGGACGCATTGCGCGCCGGGCAACCTTCCGTGCAGGTGCAATCACTCCCTTTTCGTATGACACCTGAAAATCTTGCGAGGCACTACGACAATCCAAACCTCAGTTTCTGGCTGGATCTCAAAGAAGCTTCCACCACGTTCGAAGTCCTGCGGCGTCCGCCAGAATTCCGGTTTTGTGAAGGAAGATATCGTTTTGGCGCAGCAAAAAACCCAGGAGCTGACTACGGCCCCCTTGGACAGTGCCCGCAGTTGGAACCACCACCGCAAAAAGTTTCAGAAAAGATCGCTGCTGACCTAAGCTCAGTTGAACAACTTCGGGAAGGGGGCGGCAATATCGTAAGTTCTTACGCCGACGGTGGAATGCACTCTAGGTTTCGAAATGTTCTTTTGGAAAAGGGAGCTGAATTCCTCGCGAGGAAAACATCGAGTAGCGCCGTACCGGTTAGCAGACCAAAGGCAGCACTGTCCGACCCATACAGACCTTTGCTGTCTCAGCAATGACTTTTTGGTGTTGTGAAGGATGTAATCGGAGCCTCGGCCTTAGCGAAGCATTCGCGCAACGGGCAGAATGATAACGAGGAGCAATGGCTGGTGAACCAAGTATATCAATAAACTGTTTCGCCCCATCCAAGACAGGATCCTGGTCAGTTTGGTATTGTGCAGATCAGGAAATGAGCGTGAATCGCCGTTTTTGATATAAAAAATCTTGGCTAGAAAAATGCCGATCAAGGTCAATCCGGCCCATGGCAGAATTGGAACGAAATCGTTGCTGGGTGGGGGGGAACTAGACACGCCAATCCATGCGAGCCACCGGGTGTTGAACAGTTCCAATTTTACGAACTGCGGCAGGATGAGTAAGCCGGTTCCCGAGATTAGTGAGACCAGGGCGGGCAAATTTAGAAATAAAACACCAAAAAGAGAAGAAACCGCAATCGCGTGCAAGATGCCGAAAAAAATGTAAGTCTGCGGAAACGCGATCCACGTGACCAATGAAATCGAAATCGCAGCTGCACCGATCATCGTCACACGTCTTACAAATCTGCTAAACTTGAGCCCTTTTCTGTGCGCAAGGACAAGGCTCACGCCGACCAGAAACATGAAGGTTCCGGCGAGCAAGCGGCCGAATGCAAGCCATACAGGATGGAACGCGAATCCGTCGATTAATCCCGAAAACTCCAGATCCCAAACAATATGAAAAAGCACAACGCCAAAAATAGCGATACCTCGCACGGTATCGATCAGCAAAACTCGCTGATTTGATAGACTTTCGTCATCATTGTCTGGACTAATCATTTCGCTCGTAGTTAAACCTTTTTCGGCCTCAGAAAACGTGCGTAGTTAATCATTTTTCCTAACCGGGAAGACCTGCAATCCCAGTTTGGTGGACCGACTCAGAATTCTAAGTCAACGAGTGGTGCTGAAAAACCCCGATCAATTTTTGCTACGATTGCTTAACTATTCTGGGTCGTCAAAGTCCACCAAGCACCTGACGATGGCCAAAGATACAGTTTTGTCGCAAAGTTTTCTTCTGCGGTTTTATCTAGTCTGATAACCTGTATGGCGTTCATATTGTCTCAGCAATATCGGTTAGAGTTGATTTAGTCGTCCAAAATGCAGCGCATCCAGCTCCAGCTCGCTCGAGTTCAGGTTTCCCCTTTCCATGCCAGAAGCCGCATAGCATTTGCGGTGACGAGTACTGTTGCGCCTGTGTCGGCAAGGATTGCTGGCCAAAGACCGGTTACACCTGCGACGGTCGTCACCAAAAACAACGCTTTCAGGCCCAGAGCCATCCCCACGTTCAGTTTAATGTTCCTCATCACCGCATGAGACAGGCTTATCATCTGGGCAACGTCCATCACCCGCCCATGCAATATGGCTGCGTCGGCAGTTTCAAGTGCCACATCCGTGCCGCCTCCCATGGCGATACCGATATCCGCGGCGGCCAGAGCCGGCGCGTCGTTGATGCCGTCTCCCACTTTGGCAACTTTCAGGCCGTCCGCGCGTAGTTCATCGACGATCCGTTGCTTGTCCTGCGGTAGAAGGTCCGCGCGCGGCTCGATGCCGAGAGCGTCTGCAATCGCCGTGGCCGTTCGGGTGTTATCACCCGTCAGCATCAGCGTGCGAATTCCCCGCGCCTTTAAGGAAGCGAGGCCGTCTATCGCATCTGTCCTTGGTTCGTCACGCATGGCGAAAAGAGCGGAAACCTTGTTGTCTACAAGCAGCACTGAAACAGTTTTGCCCTCGGCATTGAACGCATCGGCAACCGCAATCTGATTGTCAGTCATGCTGACCCGGTCGCGAGCAGCGGTCGCGGATCCAAGAAAAACCGACACACCGCCGACTCGGCCTTCGACGCCCTTTCCGGGGACCGCGCGTGCTTGGGATGCAGGCGGAATGGGTGCCTTCTCGGAGTCAGCCTTTTGCAGAATTGCGAGAGCAAGCGGATGGTTCGATCCTTGCTCCAACGCGGCTGCAAGGCTCAGCGACCGCTGATCGCTGCTCCCAAACGACCTGATGTCGGTAACCACCGGCCGGCCTTCTGTGAGGGTTCCGGTTTTGTCGAAAGCCACCGCCGTTATCGCTGAAAAACCCTCAAGCACGGCGCCGCCTTTCATCAGCAGGCCGCGCCGGGCCCCGCTCGCCAGACCGGCGGCAACCGCCGCAGGGGTGGAAATGACCAGGGCGCAAGGGCAGCCAATCAGGAGAATGGCGAGCCCCTTGTAGATCCAGTCGCTCCAGTCGGCGCCGGCCAAGACCGGCGGCACGGACGCAATCAACGCTCCCAGGACAAGAACTCCTGGCGTGTAGTAGCGCGAGAAACGCTCAATGAACCGCTCGGTCGGCGCCTTGCTTTCCTGCGCCTCCTCGACCAGCCGGACCACCCGGGCGATCGTATTGTCCTCGGCGGTGGCGGCGACCCTGACGCGCAACACTCCGTCAATGCTGATCGTGCCAGCAAAAACCGTGTCACCCTCCGCCTTGCGCCCGGGCACACTCTCGCCGGTAACCGGCGCCTCGTTTATCTCGGACGAACCCTCAAGGATTTTCCCGTCTGCGGGAATTCGATCGCCTGGCCTCACAACGATGACGTCGCCAACCGAAAGACTATCTGCGGGCACTTCCGAGATCGCATTGCCCTGTTCGAGTTGGGCAGTCTTCGGCACCAAATCGGCGAGGTCAGCGATACTCGCGCGCGCACGCCCGGCGGCAACGCCCTCCAGCATCTCACCGACCAGAAACAACAAGACGACAACGGCAGCTTCCTCGGTGGCCCCAATTAGCACCGCTCCAACCGCCGCGACAGTCATCAGCGTTTCGATTGAAAACGGGCTGCCCAAGGTCGCGGCCACATACGCACGGCGCGCCACCGGGACGAGGCCGACTAGCATGGCCAGCAGGAAAGCCCAGGGCCCCGCTGCCGGTATGAGTCGCCCGATAGAAAAAGCGGCGACAAGGAGAATGCCGCAGGCCATCGTCAGCAAGGCCTTGCGCGTCCGCCACCATGGCCGCTCTGTGTTGTGGCTCGCATGGTTCCGCGAAACGGCTTCTACCGTCGGCGCCTCGGGGTCTACGTCCCTTAAAGCCGGGGATTCGTCAAACGGCGTGATGCCGTAGCCGAGGCGTCTCACTCGTTGCATGACCTGATTGTCGGAAACCGTGCCGTCATGGCTGATCACCAAACTTGCTCCAGGCACGGACACGGCCACCTCCCCGATGCCGGGCAAGCGGCGTAAAGCGGTGTCGATCTTTGACGCACACGAGGCACAATCCATGCCCTCGACTCGGAAACGGGTTATCAGATTTGAACTGTCGGGGGTAATAGTCATTTTCGACCTCTTGCATTTTCGCTCTACAAGATAGTCTCTCTAGTAGCTAGAGCTTCAAGAGGTGTAGACGGACTTTTCTCAATCAGTCAGCTTTGTCAAAGTGCTGGCGTTTCAAATTTCATTTTCCGTTTTCGCAGTTATGGATTTCTTGAGAATTTATCTGTAAGTATTGCGAATGCGTAACTGGGTCTTAACCATACTGATTGTGTTTTATACGGGGCTTCATTCCGCCGCCGCAGTTGGTGCTGCCCAGACAGCCGGGGAGCCGGTGCTTCCAGACCAAAAAGCAGTTCAAAACGCCTCGATCGTGTCCGAAACACTCACGTCGCATAACCTCAGGTGCTGCAATCGAACGAGCAACCAAGCAAAGTCTCAAAAACTAGCCAAGTGTGGAGTCGATTGCGTGTCAATTGCGGGTTCGTTGGAACCGAGATTTTTGAAGGCGGAATTGGTTTTGGAAGATACTGTATTGCTTGGCCTTTTTTCCAAAGATCCAAAGCCAGAAGACAGGCCTCCAAGAATTTACTGACACGTGGCAGCTTTATCGCTGCAAAGCTTCCTGCGATCGTTAGTAATTTTTTGGAGAAAAGCGATGATTACTCGTCGTAATTTACTCATTGGCTCCGTCGGAGCAGTTGGAGCCTTTGTCATGCCTGCTTATGCACATGACAAGAAACAGTTCAAGATCGACCCCAAATTCGAACCGCAATCCGTACGATACTTTTCCTATCCTCCTGGGACGATAGTTGTCGATACGAAAAATCATTTCCTCTACCTCGTTCAGAGTTTCGGCAGGGCGCGCCGCTATGGAATTGGTGTCGGCAAAGCGGGATTGTCGCTGAAAGGGGAGGCGGTAATAAAACGCAAGGCGGAGTGGCCAAGCTGGCGTCCCACCGCAAACATGATACGTCGTAACCCCGGCAAATATCGGAAATACGCAAATGGTGTCCCTGGTGGACCGAATAACCCTCTTGGATCAAGAGCGCTTTACCTTTATCGAAACGGCCGGGACACCATGTACCGGATCCATGGAACCACCGAACCTTCCTCTATCGGTCGATCCGTCTCTAACGGCTGCGTTCGGATGATCAATACTCATGTTGAAGATCTCTATGAACGCGTGCCTTTAGGCACAAGAGTGGTCGTTTTGTGAGTACCCAATAGCCGAAAACTCTGGTCAGGCACGTGGCTGCATCCGGCGCGTGCCTTTACAAATGAGGGCTGCATTAGCCCAAGAAGACAGAAACCCAAGTACGAGCTTTGGACGATCATTTGTCGAGCGTTTCATCTGACCGCTTTGATCGACTTTTACGTATGGAGAGAAAGGGGCTCCGTGGGAATCTCTGCAATATTACCCGCTAAGAGATTTTTGGTGTGACGGAAAACAGATGATTTCCGCGTAGCGGTTCGGCGGGTCGAAATCGACGGGGTGACTGGGCAATTATTTGCGCGACAAACCCTGTCGGAATGTGAGACTGTGCGGCAACACGGAATTTGAGGTTTGTCGTGCATGTTGATCGGTTACATGCGGGTATCGAGCGGTGATGAGCGGCAGTCGGTTGCCTTGCAGCGCGACGCCCTGCTCGCGGCCGGGGTCGATCAGCGTCACCTGCATCAGGATCGCGCTTCGGGCGCGCGCGACGATCGGCCGGGGCTGAAGGCTTGCCTTGCGGAATTGTGCGAGGGTGACGTGCTGGTCGTTTGGAAGCTCGACCGTCTGGGCCGATCACTCTCCCACCTGATCAGAATCGTTGAGGATCTGAAGATGCGCGGGGTCGCCTTCCGCTCTTTGACGGAAGCTATCGACACGACGAATTCGCACGGTGCGTTCCTGTTCAACCTGTTTGGCACGCTCGCCGAATACGAGAGAGTGCTGATCACGGAGCGGGTCAACGCTGGACTGGCGGCGGCACGCCGGCGCGGTCGCAAGGGCGGTAGGCCACCGACGATCGACACCGAAAAGGTTGAGCAGATTCTGGCGGCGCTGGAAGCCGGCGCCAGCAAGGCGTCGGTGTGTCGGACATTCAAGGTGCCGCGCTCGACTCTCATCGATACATTGCGGCGAACCGGATGGACCGGACCGGGCAAAGAAGATGAGCCTGCTCCCCCAGTTTGAGAGCGGGTGTGACCGATGGCCTTCCTCGACGCGCAGTCGCGCACCGTTCTGTTCGACCCACCCGATGTTTATGAAGAGGCCCTCGCGCGCTATGCGCTGTCCGCTGAGGACATCGCTTTCGCCAGGGCGCATCGCCGATCGCATAATCGTCTGGGTTTTGCCATCCAACTCGCCCTGGTGCGTGATCTCGGTCGTCCGCTCCGCGCTGGGGAAGTTCCGCCTCAGGCAGTCGTCTCCGTTGTCGCCGACCAGTTGGGCATCGACGCTGCGGTGTTCGCACTCTATGCCCAGCGGGAGGAAACCCGTCGAGAACATACGCGGGAGATTGTCGTCGCACTGGATCTCCGGCCCGTCCGGGCGAGCGATTATCGATCCCTGATCACCGCGGCGGCACGCGAGGCAGCCGCTACCGAACAAGGCGAGCCGATCACCAAGGCCGTGATCGAAGCCCTGAAGGAGAGGAAGCTGCTCGTTCCTGTGCCGGAACTGCTGATACGTCTGGCGATGGCGGGCCGGGCGGCAGCGCGACGACAGGCTTATCGCGGCTTGATCCGGGGCATGGAGCAACCGTCCATCGAGGCGCTTGATCAGCTTCTCATCGATCGGTCCGGCGATCGGAGCCATCTCGGCTGGATTGCGGAAGCGCCGGAGGGGACGAAACTGAAAAACCTCAAGGGCCTGATTGCCCGGCTTGAGGTTCTGCGTTCGGCGGCGATTTCCGATGAGCGACGTAAAACGATCCATGCCAACCGCTATGGCATCATCGCCCGGGACGCCCGCATTCTGCATGCCCGTGAGATACGACGCCTTACATCCGAGCGCCGCTACGCCACGCTGACGGCGTTCGTCATCGAGAGGCAGGCGGCAATCACCGACCTTGCGATCGACATGTTCTGCAAACTGATCGGCAGCACCCGGCGCAAGGCTGAACTGAGCCGCACAGAACGCCGGCTGAAAGAAGCCGAGATTCTTGATGGGGTGGCGCTCGATCATCTCAAGCTTGGCGAGGCGCTTCTGGCCGCCCGTGAGAACAACACCGATCTCGCATCCGCAATTGCAGTCTCACTCGGCTGGGACGGATTGACCGCCAGCGTGGCCGCAGCCAGGTCCGTCGTGCGCCCCGATCGCAGCGACGAATTCGATGAGCTCATAGAGCGGCACAAATCGCTGCGAAAGCTGGGCAGGCTCATGTTCGGCGCGTTCTCTTTCCGGTCGTTTCGTCCCGATGATCCGGTTTTGAAGGCAGTGGATCATCTGCGTGCGCTCTACAGTGGCAGGAAACTACCCGCGCAGGTGCCGTTCGCGTTCATGACGCGCAAGTGGCGGCGACGTGTGCGCTCGGACGGTGTCACCATCGACCTTCGGGCTTGGGAAGTGGCGGTACTCGTTCACCTTCGGGAGCGCCTGCGGGCCGGTGACATATGGGTTGATGGCAGCCGAGCATGGCGCAGTTTCGAGGATTATCTTCTGCCTCGACCGATCTTTGCCCTGATGCGCGCCGAAGGCCGGCTCGGGCTTGCCATCCCTGACAGCTTTGCCGAATGGCGAGCCGAACGCACCGCCACGCTCGACGCGAAACTCAAAGAGCTGGCAAGGGCGGCGGCCGCCAACGCCATTCCGGATGCGGCTATTTCCGACAAGGGTTTGTCGGTCTCCCCGATCCGCGAGGAGGAGCGTGACGGGATCGTCGCGCTCAGCCGGCGTCTTTACATCCTCGTTCCCCGGATCAGGATCACCAGCCTGCTTGCCGAGGTCCACAGCTGGACCAGGTTCCTTGACAGCTTCACACACTATCGCACCGGCGAGACGGCGAACGACGAGCCGGCGCTGATGGCCGCTATCCTTGCCGACGCCACCAACGCCGGTGCTGAACGCATGGCGGAAAGCTCACGCGGCGTCACGATCCACCAGATGATGCTGATGGTAGATAGGCATCTGCGCTCGGAAACCTATGCTACGGCGACCGCCGTGCTGGTCGATGCGCAGCAGGCTCATCCCTTCGCCGCGGTCTGGGGCGACGGTCATATCTCCTCCTCGGACGGGCAGTTCTTTCCGGCAGGCGGGCGCGGTGAAGCCAGCCTCGAATACAATGCAAAATACGGCAAAAGACCAGGTGCTTCGGTCTATGGCTTCCTGTCCAATCGTTTCGCCTCCTTCTTCTCCCGGATGATCCAGGCGTCCGAGAGCGAAGCGCCCTACGTGCTCGACGGCCTCCTTCACAACGAAAGCTCCGTCGAAATCCATGAGCATGCAACCGATACCGCCGGCGCGACCGAAACGACATTCGCTATGTTCCATGGCTTCGGCTATAGGCTCATTCCTCGTATCCGCAATCTCGGCAATCGCAGGCTCTTCGTCATCGATCCCGACGCGGCGTACGACCCGCTCGGGGCGCTGATCTCGGGAGCCGTCAACATGGATGTCATCGAGCAGCACTGGGATGAGGTCTTGCGGCTGAAGTCATCGATTGGCGCGGGCCTCGTGCCGCCGTCCGTCATCCTCAAGAAGCTTGCCGCATCGCCTCGGCAAAATCGGCTCAATCAGGCGCTACGCGAAATGGGCCGGATTGAACGCTCGATCTTCATCTGCGACTGGTTGCTCGACACCAAGCTCCGGCGCAGATCGCATGCCATCCTCAACAAGGGTGAAAGCCGTCACGCCCTTGCCCGGGCGGTCTTCCTCCACCAGCTTGGCGAGCTGCGCAACCGCGTGGCGGAAACCATGGCCTATCGGGCGTCAGGTCTCAACCTCGTCGTCAACGCCATTATCCTGTGGAACACCGTCTATCTCAGCCGCGCTGTCGATTATGTCCGCACCCAGGGCATCGATATTCCCGCCGAGCTGCTCTCCCAAGTCGCACCACTTCCCTGGGCTCATATCGCACTCACCGGCGACTATCTCTGGAACGAAATTGACCGACCCCTCGAACGCTTCAGGCCGATCCGCGCTAACCGTTTCAATCCAAACAACTTCGCTTTCCCTTAGCGGGTATTATTGCAGAAATGCCCACGGAGCCCCTTCGCGCGGAGCAGCGGGGGAGAGGGTGGCAAGGGGATAAAAACGGAGGGGGTTCGCCCGCCCGAGGCAAAGCCGAAAGGGCGTCGTGTCAGCGGCGCTCCTGCACAAAGCGCTGCCCCAAGGCTGCGCGAAGGAAGGACGGGGAGACCGTTTTTTCCCCTTGTGAGGGAGAGGGGGCAGCGCTCCTCTTTCCCTCATCAAAGAAACAGACAGGACGCCTCCGGCGTCACTGCTTTATCCTGGCCTAGGCCGGCAAACCGCTGATGCTGATTACTGTGAAGAGCAGTAGGGGAGGGGAAAGGCCGCCCCGATACGAGGCAGGGCGGCCTCCGTAGGCACGCGACAAGAAAGGGCTAGAGACTTGCCACGACCTGACTTGATCAACAGCCAATATGGGTCGATCGGGCGAGGCTGTAAATGTTCCGAACGGATTTTGCCTGCGATGAAACTGATTTGAGGCGAAGCCGCAGCGCAACCGATCGTCACCCGAATGGGCGGAGACAGTGTCTGCTGGCTCCGTGCCGAAGGCATAGAGCGGGGTCGCAAAGCGATGCGCCAAAGCAGCTATCCAGGGTAGACTTTCGAGGCACCATCTTTAATTGTCCCGGAGGAACAACGATGAAATTCCAGTGTGGTTGGTGGCAATGGCAGGTTTCGGACTCGAGCAGTGGGTAAGCTATCTCGGACTTGAACGCGTTGTAGACCCAGACAAAGATCATCCGGTTTATCGCAAGCCGCTCGACGGAAATATCATCGATCTCAGCCAACTGGATCTGCTGGTCGCGCAAAGGCTGCGTGACCTGCGAACCGACAGACAACTTGCGCAAGCCAAAGTGGCCATGCTGCTAGGGGTGAAGGAGGCAACCTACGCCCGCTACGAAAACGCCTCATCCTTGATGACCGTCGGACGCCTGCTCCACGTTTTCGAAGTCCTGAATATCACCCCGGAAGAGTTCTTCGATCCTCTCGTCAACGAACAGCCCTCTCACTCCAAAGCCGAGTCACGCGAAGCCCTGAGAGACCAGCTGATGGAGGAAACGGTCGACCACCTGAAAAAGCTCGACGATACGACCTTGAAGATGGTGCATGATCTTGTGCTTGCGATGGAGCCCCGGACGATCGAGAAGCAGAAAGGGAATGGCGCGGCGAAAGCCGCGCCATAACTTGCACTCAATGGGTTGGCTCTGGTTTCCACCGCGCGCCGGCCGCCATTGGCGAATAGCCGGCGCTCATGCGGCGTCCTTCCCCCCTTCTGGCGAAGGCACCGCTCGGATCGATCGGCGCCAGTCCGAGATCCGAGAAGGACAATGAAGAACATCGGAGCTTTCAGCATAGCGCCGCCCCTCTTTAAAGGGCGGGAAAGCGGGAATTCTCGACACAGTTTTGACGGATAATGGGAAGCCGCAGGAGGCTTAGCATAGCGCCGCGAAGCGGAAGCCGGGGCCGACTTCCCCCGCCAAAACCGTTCCGCATCACCAGGCCAAAAGCAATGTCTAACCATCGGATGTGTGCCGGACCTGACTGCATTCAGTGAAGCGTCGGGGCAGGGTCCGACAGGAGCTTCACCGCGTTCTTCACGACCTTGCGAAGCTTTCGCCAATCGGGAAGGTCGCCTTCATTGACGCGTTCCTCGATCGCCGTCAGGATCCAGCCAACGCAGGCGATATCTTCGAAAGCGCGGTATTTATCCGAGCGATGGAAGCAAGCGACAATACGAGGCCGTGCGCCTTCGTCGGTTTTGGGGATCTGCGCAACCAGGTCCTGCGCTTCGCGATAAGCATTGACTACTCTCTTACGTTCATCAGGACCGGCTTGCGTGATCATTCCGACAGTCCAAACCAGCGTTTTCGAAAGGTCGACTACTTCGTCTATCATGGCGTGATCATCCTTCCCGTTGCAACGGATTCAGAAGGGTACCATCCTCTTTCTAGACGCGCAAAGAGCAGATCTGCAGCTTTTGATCGCGTCGCCTGACGCCTTCATCTGGGAAAGTCCTGATTTGCCGACGGGCTCGCTCTGCGCTATATTCTTTCCTTAGGAGACCGCAAATGCTCTTGAAGAAGTTTGACGAGAACAAGGAAGCCCTGAAGCAGATCGGCCGCGAAGCGATTGCCGAGAGCCGTCGCTTGGGACTGCCGATCTCCGCTCGTGACCTCCAGAATGAGGCCGAGGATCAGGCAACATTTGAGCAGAGAAAGCGCATTTCTGCCGCCTGAGGTCGTCACTCTTTGTCCCAGCCAACCTGTATCGTTCTCGGCGGTCCCAACGGATCGGGCAAGTCATCGGCGTATGCCAAGCTGCAGCTCGACGGTGCTTGGGTCAACGCTGATGAGATTGCCAAACAGCTCACAGGATCCAGGGATGGCCGGGCAGCCGCCATGGCAGCGGGGAGGGCGGCACTCATGAAGATCCGTGAGATGATCGAGACCCGGCAGTCGTTCGTCTTTGAGACCACCTTGAGCAGCCAACAGTCAATCAATCTGATGAGCCGAGCCCAGGCGACTGGGTACTATGTCGGCCTCTACTACGTCGCCCTGGATTCAGTTGAGCTCAACATCGAACGTGTTCAGCGTCGGGTAGAGAAGGGCGGCCACGACATTCCGGAAGACATCATCCGACGGCGCCATGAAGGATCGCTGCGGATGCTGTCTAGCGCCCTCAGATACGCTGATGAGGCGCTGCTGATAGACAACAGCGGTATCGAGCCCCGGGAGATTTTCCGCGTCTGTGCTGGCGTGATCGTCGGGTCTGACGTTGATCGTCGCAATCCGCTGCACAGGCTTTTCGAAGGTCGGGTTATGGAAGCCTATGACGTCGTAAGGGTAGGGGAGACGTACCGTCTTCGAACCGCGATCGAGTAGGGGCTGGTGCCCTGGATGAAGGGTACCGTGTAACAGCGCAATAATACCCAACGCGCCGGGCATTGGAACGAGCCGCCCTAGTGGGGCGGCTCGGCGCTGATCAGCGCATCGAATGCGGCCTCTTCTTCGGCAAGCTTCGCTTTGGCCGCCGCCAGCTCGGCTGCGATCTGCTGACGCTCGGCCTGGTCGATGGACGCTGCAAGCTCGGCGCGCAGTTCGTTGATGTGGTCGTAAGTGGTCATCGTCAGCTCCTTTGAATGAAAACAAAGGTGCGGGACCGACAAGGGAGGGTTTGGGTCAATGACCGCCGGAGGGGGCCTGCGGGGCGGGGGGGGAGCCGATTTCGTTGCGCAGCGGCGAAATTGGGGGGACCGCGCATCATTGACGCAAACCCTGCCTTGTCGGTGAAATTGGATGATGTTGAGAGAGAATAAACCTCTCCGTATTCGTCGGCTCCTTTCTTTCGGAACCGGTGACTCCGCTCAGCGTTCTGGCGGCGGAGGGGCAGCGATGACAGATAATTCTCACGTATTCAGGCAGCTCGCCTGTAGCGACATGGTTCGCAAGGCGGCACAGGCCAATCATCAACCGATACTGAATGACGGCCGCATCGACGCCCTGTTACAGCGGCTTTCTCACGCTGAACAGGATCCACACGGAAAGCAACAAAAAGAAGTCCGTACCGAAACTCGGACTAGTCGCCTTGCGGGCCGTGTTACGGGGACCCATATAGCTTGGTAGTTGACGTGCGTACCCCTCCTCCCAGTCCGCGCGTCGGCTGTTCCCCTCTGGAGGTTATTGACCCCCACACCTTAAGGGCCGCGGCTTTCCGCTGGCCCTTTTTCTTTAAGGAACAGCCAATCATCCATAGGCTCGGTTTCACCCTTGGGCAGAAGGAGGTTCAGCCTGCAGTATTCCCTCTCCACGAGCGTGTTGAGGCAGCGAAAATCACGCCAGATGGAGGCGAGGAAGGCAGCGCTCGCAATGGGCCGGTCAATGACTTGTTCCAGCTTCCTCGTCAAAGCCGCGCTTGTGCGTTTCAAATGCGATGAAGCATAGGGATCTTCGCATATTGCGGTGGTGATTGTGTGTATCTGCCTGACTGATCTGACTGTCTGCGCAGTTTTCAGATAAGCAGAAAAGCTCTGTCCCATAGATAGCTCCATACCGCCCCCCGAAGCTAACGCAAAAGCCCCCCGATTCTATGGGGGCGACTGCCCTCGTGGTTAAGCAGCAGTTACCATGACCCGCGTAGCTTAATCAGCCGCAGGTGGCTCCAACAACACGACCAGATGCGGGATCCGTCTCGATCGTCACCCGATCTTCTCGGAAGTCCTGGGTCACCATGTCGCCTAGCTGGATCTGACGAACGGTCTTCGCGCCGGAAAGCTGCATGGCCTCTGCGTCCGTCGGCTTGGGCTTGCCTACGAGGGCTCCAGCGGCTTCAGCATTGCATGGTGCTGAAGCCGTGGAGGGGGCGCTTCCGTCTGCGCTGCAGGCGTATAAGGCCAAAGCTACGCCGGCGATGATCAATGGCGCGGAATAGGGCAGTGACTTCATTGGGGCTCTCCTTGCTATCAAGCTCTACAAGGAGTTCAGAATTGGCTTTTTCGTGTCACTGCCGTCATAGCGAGATGAATTAACCTCACGGCCGATACGATAAAACTCGAGCTGGCTGTCCATCTGGTTTTCAAGAAGGAAGGCTTTCGCGTCAGCACCCTGAACAGAGGCATCCAACCAGGTCTTGTAGACCGATGGATCCAGCATGACGGGCATCCGCGTATGAATGTGCGCAATGTGGTCGACGGCTGGCGCTGTGATGATCGTGCAGCTGGTGACGCCTAGCTTGTCGTTATGCGCCCATAGTCCGGCGAAGGAGAAAGGCTTTCCGTCAGGGAGCTGCAACAGCCAGGGGTCTTTCTTGCCGTCCTCTTCGCTTGTGGTCCATTCGAAATAGCCATCGGCGGGGATGAGGCAGCGCTTCGACTTGAAGGGTCCGCGGAATGCCCCTGAAGTGTCGACGGTCTCGATCCTCGCATTGAACATCGCGGCCTTCGGCAATTCCTTGGCGAAGAAGGGCACGAGCCACCAGCGCCCGCAGTCGATTTCGAGGTCACCGGCTTTGTCCTTGTGGGCGAAATGGACGTTCTGTGTCGGCGCGATGTTGTAGCGCGCCGGCATGTTCGACGGAGGCGGGGCCTCAGCGTGGATATTGTAAAGGGCGTGGATTTCGGCCCAGGTCATCGTATTGGTGAAGCGGCCACACATGCCACTGTCCCTTGCTGCTGATATCGACGCCGACGGCGTTGTAGCACATACAGCTATAACGCTTGGTGCCCACAATTGCGGTGAGAGGAGCAAATCTCAATGGGTGAAGCATGGACCATAGAGGTTCAAGAGCTGGCCTCATGAGTGGCCAGATTTAATTTAATCCACATCCATATACGGGCTTCAGGTTAAGTGGAGAAAGGGCTCAACCCGCCCATCTGAAAGTCTATTTTCTCTTTTATATCAACATGTTAGTAAAAATCGCATAAGCATAATTATGGAATATTTTTGACTATTTGGTCAATTTCCTACTGCTGGATTGGCTCGCCAAACGGGACGACAGGGCCGTGAACGGCCAGGCCCCCCAAAAAACCTAACTACACAAGCCGCTGTTCGCTCTTCGACGCTTTCGGCCCAAACCTGTCTTCCATGCATTGCTTGAATGCTACAGGGCAGCTTTCTCATATCTGCCGTTCGTTATCTTGCAGCAACCTCTGCTCGGGCCACCGCAGGCAACATCCGGCGTCAATGTCGCATAAGAGAGATCAGAACTCCGGCCGGCATGCTAACTTGCGGGGGCAAGACCTATTTGAATGGCCCAAAATGACATCCATATCGACGCGCGCTCATAGTGCGGATGCCCACAAGCACGGTGTGCTTTTCGTCTTTGCGGCCGGGGTTCTGTGGTCGACAGTCGGCATTGGTATTCGCATGATCGACGATGCCGTTGTGTGGCAGATTCTGCTGTATAGGTCGATCAGCATGTCGCTGTTTCTTTACATTCTTATTCGAATGCGGTCGGGCGAAAGCCCCTTTGTTCAAATCCGCCGAATTGGTTCCCCCGTTGTTGTCGCAGGGCTTTCACTGGTTGCGGCCTATAGCGGTGGGATCTACTCAATTCAGAACACGTCAGTCGCGAATGCCATGCTGCTTTTTGCGACAGCACCGTTTATGGCAGCTGTTCTGGGATGGATCGTTCTGCGTGAACGTGTGCGCTTTGCAACCTGGATTGCGATTGTTGTTGCCATTGGAGGGATCGCGATCATGGTTGCCGACAAATCCGGCAGCGTCGCCCTTAAGGGCAGTCTGGCGGCCCTTGGATCGGCGTTCGGTTTCGCTGCCTTCACCGTGGCGTTACGATGGGGCCGAACAGGTGAGATGCTGCCGGCGGTCTTCCTTTCGGGCCTCTTCGCGTTCGCCATCACCCTGGCGATCTGCTTTGGCCTCGGGCTCTCCGTCGTTTTGAGCCCGAATGACGGCTTCATTTCCATGGGAATGGGGGGGGCAAGTCGGTGCCGGTCTGATCCTCTACACGCTGGGCTCACGTAGCCTCCCGGCAGCAGAGCTTGCCTTGTTGTCTCTGGCTGAAGTCCTGCTCGGTCCTCTTTGGGTTTGGCTCTTTCTGGGCGAAACGGCGAGCGTCAACACTCTGATCGGCGGCCTGGTTCTCCTCGTGGCCATCGCTGGGAACGCCTTGTCAGGCAAGCGACGAAAACCTCCGCCTATCACCGCTCCATAGCGACAGCGGGAATCGGGGCCTGACGGCACGCACAGGTATCACCCAACGCTGGCACTTTCTCGCCGTTTGCCCGGGCAAGCTTCCAATGGCCGTGCATCACGATCAGGGTTTCGTGGGCTTGGATTGGTTGGATCCAAAGCGCCGGTGACTTTTCCCATCTCCGGCAAGGCGTTGATGGCAATTTGAACTGTAATTCCGCCTTCAGACTAAATGTTAAGAAAGCAATAACAAAGAAAGTATGCATATTGTCGAAAAATGTTAAAAAGTTGACATTTTACGCAATTCCTATCGAAAGAGCATTGGCGACTAGAGAAAAGTCGTGCAAAAACTCTACCAAATCACACAATTATTGGTTGCAATCAACTTTATATTGAAATCCAAAGATTAAATACGATAAAACTGCCACGCTTTTTTTGTGATAACGGCGGCTTATTTGATTTTTACTGACAAAATTCACCTAAAGTAATTTTTCATTAATTTCACTTGGTGTATTTGATTGTTTATGGGCATTTTTTGAGATCAGGGAGGCTTGGGGTCAATACGCTCCTTTTCAGCTTTCCCTTGGAGCATCTCAGAGATTGATATTTAGTAACCGAGCAAAATATTGAAGGCGGCTGCAAATAAACGGCCTTCAACGTCAAGTGAAACCGGTCTAGTCGAATTACTTTTCATTCGGTGAGAGGACACAATGAGCATTACGGCAAATCAACCAAGCGGAAACCAGGCATCCAGCAGGTCTTTCGGCATTGGAACCAAGATCTTATCTGTGGTGGGCATATGTCTAGTCGGATTAGTCCTTGTGGCGGCAATCGGTCTTTGGCAGCTGAACCAGATCGGCTTGCTCATCAACAATGTTGCCAACAAAGACATCCCGCTTACCAGTGCGGTAACTCAAATCACTACCCACCAGTTGGACCAATCCATCAATCTGGAGCGAGCCTTTCGGGCCGGAGTGATGATGAAGGAGCACGCAAAAGCCCGCGCAGATTTTGACAAGGCACGCATGACTTTTCTGAAATACGCCGAGATGGTTGATCGCGAAATTCTGGAAGCTCAGGACCTGGCGATGACCGCTGAACAAGCCTCGCACTCCGAAAAGCTGAAGTCCGAATTTCAAATGGTTTATGAGGCATTCGATCAAATAGGCGCTGAGCACAAGGCATATGACAAGCATGCTCTTGAAGCCTTCGAACTGGTCGAGGCTGGAGAGATAGACCTTGCGCTTGCGCTGCTGCCAGGGATTGAAAAAGAAGAAAACAACTTGAACCATGAGCTTGAAGCCCTGGTGCAGGAACTGCAATCGTTCACCTTGGACGCGGCGCGCGAGGCGCTTGAAGCTGAAAAAACAGCGTTAAAAGCCATTCTAGCTATAGCGGTTTTTGTCTTCGTGGCCGCGCTCGGCATCGCCTCCTTCGTTATTCGAAAAGCCATCACGCGACCGCTGAATGAAGTTGTCCTAGGCATAAACGCCTTGACGGCGGGTGACTTCACAATGGACGTCAAAGTCCATGCCAAGGATGAAATTGGAGCCGTGGCGACAGCCTATCAAACGTTCCGGGAAACGATGATCCGCTCAAAGGAACTGGAAGAAGAGCAACGGCGCCAAAGCCAGATTGAGCAAGACCGTCAGAAAAGGATGACCGACGCCTCCAGCCGATTTGCCGCAAATATTGGCACCATCGTGGAAACGGTGTCCTCAGCGTCAACCGAACTGCAAACCACGGCCCAGTCGATGTCCAGCATCGCAGAAGAAACCAGCAGCCAGGCAACATCCGTGGCAGCCGCCACCGAGGAGGCCACGACGAACGTGGCGACGGTTTCCTCTGCAACCGAGGAACTTTCTAGCTCAATCGGAGAAATCAACTCTCGTATTTCTCAAGCAACTGACATTTCCAAACAAGCCGTAGACGAAGTGTCAAAGACCGAGGGGCAAATCGGTCAGCTTGCCGAGACCGCTGAAAAGATCGGCGAAGTGATCTCAATGATCTCGGACATTGCGGAGCAGACGAACCTCTTGGCACTGAACGCGACAATCGAATCTGCCCGGGCAGGCGAAGCTGGCAAAGGGTTCGCAGTGGTCGCAAGCGAGGTGAAGGTCCTGGCCGGTCAAACAGCGAAGGCGACCGAAAATATTGCCGGCCTCATTAAAGAAATTCAGGACCAGACTAACACTTCTGTGGCTTCCGTCACTGATATCGGCCGTATCATTTCGCAGATCAACGAAACGTCGATTGAAATTGCTGCTGCGATGGATCAGCAGGACATGGCAACACGGGAAATCGCCCAAAACGTCACGGAAGCGGCAGCAGGAACGCAGGCCGTATCTGAAAACATTGCCGGGGTCACTCAAGCATCACAGGAAACCGGGGCCGCAGCGAGCCAGGTGACAATGGCAGCAGGGGAACTTTCAAATCAATCGTCCCGACTTAAGATAGAGGTAGACGGCTTTCTCGCAGAGATTCAGTCGGCCTAAATCGACGAGGCGCATGTAAGCTAAAACGACTCCGGGCCAAGAAATAGAATTCTGAATATAATCATTGGCGAAACCAGTTTCAGCATAATGAACAATTAGACCCCAAATGTTTATCTGGAGTTTGGACAAATAAATGTCATTTCTTTAATTAAGAAACACAAAAAAATTCTACTCAATTGAAGCCGGCATGAATTCCAGATTGTTTAGGCAGGTAGAAATGGGCAGGAAAAAACTCAACATCATGATTATTGACGGTAACAACGAGGACCTCAAACTCCTTTGCAACGAGATACCTCGCTATTCCGAACGTCACAGGTTCGAATTCAGAACGCGTGTAGCCTCGCATGGGAAAGCCGGTCTGCAAATCGTTTCGTCCTTGCTGGGAACTCCAGATCAGATAGACATAATTCTTTTTGACATAAGCACGACACGACAAGAGGATTTAGATGCTCTTGAACGCTTAAGTAGCATCGCTTTAACCGAAAAAATGTTCGTTTTTCTTATGTCAAATAATCTTGACGATGATATACTATGCATAGCCAAAGCAAACAGAGCCATTGCCATCGAGAAAAAGCCAAATTCTCAATATAAAATCGACCTTGTAATTGACCGAATGGTGAGTGTCTGTACGGAAATTACTACAGAATCCTATGTTTTAGATTGTTAGCGTGGCGCTTAATCTTTTCGGCAAAGTCGAGGGGCTGCTTTTCCTTAACGTTTTCTTGGCTAGGCCGTGTGGGCAAAGAGCAGGCTGTGTAATCAAAATTGCATTAATAGTTGCACCCAGTGCAAGCGTGCCATTTTTTGGCGTCCGCTTGGCGTCTGACCTGAGACCCGAGTTTCTTCCGGCTTAGCGCGGAGTCCTTCGGTTGAGTGGAGTGCGACCCAACATGCCCTCAGCCATCGGAACATCTCTTTCCTAATTCAATCGCCTTCCTGTGTTTCAGCATAGTCAGCCATACGATCCCGGAAAGATGATGTCCTGATCGACCAGAATATTGAAATTGTATCCCGGCCGGATCTGAAGTGTCGGCTGGACATCGAGGTTCTTGTTGATAGTCCGCTCCACCACCCGGCCGAACACTTCCGCGAAGTTGCGGCGGGCGGCATCTGAGGCCGTGTCCTGGGTGGAAAGCGTAGAGCTCTCCGGAACAGCCATATCAATTCCAGTTCCGATAATTGCGAGAAGCGCTGCGGACCCAAAGGTGCGCAGGTAATGGTTGTTCACCTTGTCCTTGAAACCGCCATAACCTTCGCCGTCAACGCCCCCCATGGAGCCGATCTGCAAGGTAGCTCCATTTGGGAAGATGATATCTGTCCAGACGACGAGCACGCGCTTCTGACCGAACGACACATCGGAATCATACCGGCCGAACAGTTTGGTTCCTTGAGGGATCAAAAGCAGATGGCCGGTTGCGCTATCATAGACGTTCTGTCTGACCTGGCCGGTGATACGGCCGGGAAGGTCCGAATTGATGCCTGTGATGAGCGTTGCCGGGATCACCGAGCCACGCTTCAATTCATAGGGTGACTGCTGCGGAACAACGCGGTTCGCCAGATATCCGGCTTCCGAGATGTCCTGATTGAAGAAGTCCTGTTTGCCGAATTGTCCGTTTGGATCCGCATTGGCAGACCCGCCTTGCGCCGCCTGCAGGGCAGCGGACAGAAGATCCGGAGAAGACGGGCTGCGCGTAAAGGCCCCGTTTCCTGTCTGATTGCCCTGGATGGTCTGCGATCCTTGCCCCTGCCCCTCCAGGTCATCGATATTCACGACGATTGGACTGTCATAAGCCGCGTCAATTGATTGCAGCCGCTTCATCCGTTGCCGCTGCAACTCCTGCATTTCCTGCTCTTCGTTGCGGCGCTTCATCCTTTCGCGCCAATCTATCTCCGTTTCCTGCGGTTCGATTACAGCGTCCGGTGAGGCGGGTCGCTGCTGAAACGGATTGCTATACGGCTTCTGCGCTTGCACGATTTCCGGTTTGGCAACTTCAACTGGTTCCGGCCGAACCGGCGTTATTGGTTGCCCTGGGGGATCGATCACGCCGTTGCTGATGCCGGCCTTGAGCTGATCCGCAAAACCGCTCGCCGGCGATCCACCTCCATCCTCAACAACGCTGCCGCCGGACGTGATGCCACGGGTCGCAAGGCCATAGATGATCACGACGCCGAAAACGACAACGAGTCCGATGAATAGAAATATCGGCAGCCGGTTTAAGCGACGAATCTTGGGAGCCTCATCGTCGGCGCGAATGTCGTCGCCCGCCAGATGCACATTGGAATCCGAATTGCTCATGAGTGCACGCCTCTAGACTGTTCTGGTCAAAACGGAAACCGGACTTGTCGGAGACGCGCCGGTTGCCGTTGCCTGATAAGTCCTCGCCAGCTCGATGGTTGGCGTGGTGAGGCGAACGAAGATCTGCCCGGCATCGGAATCGACCGTGTAAGCAAGGGGAATGATCGTGTCGCCCGATGGCTGTTGGTCGGCCTCGGCGACCGCGTAACCCCATCCGCGCAGAGAGCTTTCGAGGGCAAGGCCGAACTGGGAATTGTCAGCCTTGAGGAATATGGTTCCCGTTCCAGCTCCGACATGTTCAGAGAGTTTTGCAACCATGTCGCCGGCGACGATGCTTGCAGCGGAAGGCGACAGATTGGCAGCGTCAACGCTTGTAGTCGGGTTGAACCAGCCACTTTGCGTCATGCAGCCGGCCATGGGAGTGACCAGCGCCGAAATGCCGATGGCTTTCAGAATTGAGCGGCGAGTGTGCAACATGATCAGCCTCCCCTATTGATGCGAACTTTTTGCTGGCTGTAACCAACACCGGACACGAGCACCGCCTGGTCGATCGTGTAGTCCACGATCATGAGGGTGCCCTTCAGGCGATAGTTGACGATCTGGTTCTGTCCCCCGGAGGTGATGTAAAGAACCGGTGCATCCCCGGACGCCATTCCTGAGGGAAACTGGATGTAAGTTTTGGTGCCGTCCGAATAGACACGTGTCGGCCGCCAGCGGGCTTGCCCGTGAACGTGGTATTTGAAGTCCAGGTTTTCGGCAGGGACGCCGGCGCCGGGGATGATGCTTGCTTCAAGCTGGCGATTGGCCGCTTCGAATTTGGCCTGTATGTCTTCAGGGTAATCGAAGCCCACCCGGGCCATGTAACGGTGACTGTCGCTTTGAAGTTTGATCTGATAGGTGCGCCTCGATGTCGTCACCACCATGGATGTGACAAGCCCGGGTTCAGTCGGCTTGATGATCAAGTGAACTGAATTTCCCCCCGGTCCCCCCGATGTTGCCGGATCCACCTTCCAGCGAACCGTATCCCCGACCATGACGTTGCGAACGGCTTCCCCAGGCTGCAGCTCCACGTCGCAGACCTGCAGGGGAGCGCAAACCACTGTTGGCTGGACCTGGCCGTAGAGATAGATCACCTTGCCGTCCGGACCTTTGGTAATGACGCCGCGGCCGTTGCGCCAGTCGCTTGAAAGCCCGAGGGCGCGCAGCTCCTTTGCCGTGTAGTCGGCAGCCAAAGCTTGAACAGGTAGGACGGTGCCAGCGGCCGCAGCCACGAACATGCACACGCCCGCGTGCAGTCTGATTTTCTGGAACATAACTTTCACTCTCTGAGCGTGTGATTTGCTTACAATTGCGCGGTCCAATCGAAGTCCTTGAGATAAAGACCGATTGGATTTAGCCTGATGATAGCTTCATCCTGTGGTGGCGATAGAGTCACGGCCGCAACTCCGCGCCAGCGCTTCGTCTGAAGCTCTTTGCCCTTCCTGTCCCGTTCGATCTCGGTCCAGTCGATCTGATAGGATTGATTGGAGAGGGGCACGATGCTCGTCACCTCGACTGACACGGTGCGGGATTGCGCCCGATCGAACGGAGAGTTCGTCCGGTAGAAGTTGTTGACCTTTTGGGTGGCAACGTCCGTCTGCCGCAGCATCGCGTAAACTCGGTCGATGTATCCTTTGGCGACAACCGTGTCCGGCGTAACAGAGCGGAAATTAGTGATCCAGGCTCCGAGCATGGAACGGACAACGCGCTCATCGGCGTATTCAATCTGAGCAGGGAAGCCACCGATCGCGGGTGTGCCGAGCTTGTCCACCTCTACGATATAAGGAACGAGCTTGACTTGCGTGCTCTGGTAGAGCGCGAACCCAAAGCCGATGATCGCCATCGCCATAGCGAGCAGGCCGATACCCTGCCAAACGCGAGCGGTGCGTACGTATGATCCGTAGCGCTCGTTCCATTCCATCCGAGCGGCAAGATAGGGATTATCGATTGGAGTATGTTTTGCCATCTAGGTGCCTATTGCTCAGGAGGATTTGGGCGAAGACCCGCCGCCAGTTGGTTTGTTTGGAAGGGATTGCTTCAGCTTGTGATTGGCGAGACCTAGCGTTGAAGACCCGTGAGCGCTCGGCGCTCCGGTCAACTTGTCCGCGGCTGCGGAGGCTAGGGCTTTTCCGCCTGTGCCAAATGCAGCCGCAACACTGCGGGCTGGCGAGTGCCCGGCATCGGACGCTGCTCTCCCAGCTTGATAAGAACTCGACGCCAATCCGGCCGCGCCGATCCCGGCTCCGGCAATTCCCCCCGCCACGCTGGCAGTTTGCCGGAATGCCGCGCCAGCGTAGTAGGATGTCCCTTGTCCGGATCTAATGACTTCCATACCGCTGCCGGCAGACACTCCTTGAACCACGCCCTGGACGATGTTCGGAACGAAGATTGAAAGCGCGAACATCGCCAACGCAATAGCTGCCAGCATGCCGGGACCAGATGCGGTTGTCGTCATGGTCGGATCCGCCGCCAGGTTCGTCAAAAGACTTGAACCGGTCTTGGCGATGATGCTGAGGGCCATCAATTTCATGCCGATGCTGAACGCGTAGATCAGATAGCGAACGGCAAAGTCTTTAGTGTAGGACGAGCCGCCCAAACCGAGCATGATCATGCCGGCGATAAGCCCGATGTACATTTCTACGATGACAGAGAGCAAAACTGCCGCAAACAACGCCATGCAAAGGAGAACGATGAGGCCGGAGCCGGCAAGCATCAATGCTTGAGCAATGGCAGTCCAATCCAGATTTTGAATTTGCTCATTCAGGATGCCGTTGACCTGCAAACCTGTATCGAAGAGGTCGGCAGGGGAGAGTTTACCCGAGACACTTCCGCTTCCGATCCCCCAAAGGCTATCAACGATGTCCTTTGCTAGCTGTGGGCCTTGGGTCAGCACGAATGCGAAAAAGCCGATAAAAATGATCCGTTTGACCAATTCTGTCGCCCAGACCTCCAGAGAGGCTGCGTTCACGCCTAGCCAGACAGCCGCCAAGCCGATCTCGATCGTGGCAAGCAGCCAGAAGAGAGATGTTGCGCCGCTAATGAGCGTGGACTCCCAGCTCTTTGCGGCGTTTGCCAAACTGTTTTGAACAGTATCCAGCGCCCCGCCGCTCTGGGCAAATCCAGTCGAGGCGAATATGCTTGCGAACACCATTCCCAAAACGAGTGTTCCCAAAAGTGGTCCGAACTTTCCCCTGGCCATAGTCACAGCCCCCTACTTACTTACCACTGAGGTTTGAAATCCTGCCCGCTGCCCGGTTCAATATCGGGCGCCTTGAAGAATTCTTTGGCGGCCTTCTGGGAAGCTTCACGCTTTGCTTTTGCTTCCTCCGCCAACTCAACTTGGCGTCTCAGCAGTTCGGTAACTTCGGGATCGGTTTTCGGTACGATCACGTATGTTGCGCCCGCACCGGCAACAGCCGCGAGAAGCGCGATCAACACAACGATAGGAAGTTTGAATGTCATATGTTTACCACTGAGGTTTGAAGTCTTGCCCGTTCCCAGAAGAGACGTTCGGGTTTTTGAAGAACTGATCTGAGGCTGCTTTGGTGTGATCGCGTGCCGTCTGTTCAGACTGGTACCAGGTCCCCATCATGGTCATCTGCTGTGAGACAAGACCGCGAAGCTTCTGCATCTGTTCAACTTGCTGAGCGGCAATCTCGTGGCCAACCTGCAGGGCCTGCTTTTGTCCCTCGGCCGACTGAGAATGCTGCCGTAGCTGGCGCATGGTGTCCTCTTCGGTCGCGAATTGATCGGAGGTGTATCCGGCCGCCTTCAGCGTCGAGGAGATCGTGTCCCGGTTCGTATCCGACCAGCCTTGATACATGGTCGAGAACGACTGCCCATCCGGCAGGCCGTTCTTCGCGAACTCCGCGTAGCTCTGGAACCGCTGTTTCAGCGTGTCGTCCAGATTGCCCATTGAGAACGCCATGGCCTGACCCTTTTGAACCAGGCTCTGCAGTTGACCGAGGTTTTGCTCAACCTCGCCCCATACCTGCATCGGCAGCGACAACGTGTTCTGCAGCATGTTTTCGTAGATCGAGATCTGGTTTTCGATCATCTGGATCTGGTTGCCGATTTGCTGCACCTGATTGGCGATCTGCTCGGCGTTCTGACCGCCGAGTGCAATGAGCTCGCTGTTGTTGAGGATCTGCGTGAACTCGGTCGCGCCGGTGATACCGCCGCCGCCGGCATGGGCCGGTCCTGCAAGGCCGATCACACAAAGAACGCTGGCGAGCGATTTAGACAAGAAGCTGTTCGGCATTGTCGATTCCTCTTTGCTTGAGCCATTCGGCGGGCCATTTTTCGCCGTAGTGGAGGTGAAGTTCATCGATCCGCTTGAGATCGTCCTTAGCTGATGCGCCGACGAAGGACAGTGTGATCGGGCCGAGCGCCATGTTGAACAGCCGGCGACCGTCTGGGGACGTGACGTAGTATTCTCGCTTCGGGATCGCCGAGGCGATGATTTCGATCTGCTGTTCGTTGAAGCCGAGCTTTTCGTAGAATTCGCGCGTTCCGGACACCCGGGCTTCGCCGTTGGGCAGGCAAACTTTGGTCGGGCAGCTTTCCTTCAGAACGTCGATGATGCCGGAACGATCGGCATCCGAGATCGATTGCGTTGCCAGGACCACCGCGCAATTGGCCTTGCGCAGAACCTTCAGCCATTCCCGGATCTTGTCGCGGAAGACCGGATGGCCAAGCATCAGCCAGGCCTCGTCCAGGATGAGCAGACTTGGGTTCCCAGTCAGGCGTTTTTCGATCCGGCGGAAGAGATAAAGCAGGACCGGGATCAGGTTCCGGTCGCCCATGTTCATCAGCTCTTCGATCTCGAAGGTCTGGAACCTGGAGAGGGACAGGCCGTCCGCTTCGGCATCGAGGAGCGCGCCCATCGGGCCGTCCACAGTGTAATATTGCAGCGCGTCCTTGATTTCCCGGTTCTGGACGCCCGACACGAAGTCGGTCAACGACCGGCGCTGAGACTTCGACATCAAGTCGATCTGCGTGGTGATGGCGTTGCGGTGCTCCGGCAAAACCTTCACGCCCTGCATTTCGATCAGGGTTTCCAGCCACTCGGCAGCAAACGCCTTGTCGGTATCGTCCTCAAGGGATGAGAGCGGTGCAAAGGCCAGCGTCTCCGACTTGCCGACGTCATAGTGATCCGCGCCAACGGCAAGCGTGAGCGGATACATCGACTTGCCCTTGTCGAAGACGAACACCTGCGCATTCAGATAGCGAAAGAATTGAGCTACGATCAGCGCGAGAAGCGTCGATTTACCTGAACCTGTCGGTCCGAAGATCAGCGTATGCCCCAAATCCCCGACATGAAGATTGAAGCGGAAGGGCGATGAGCCGGACGCTACCTGCATGAGCGGCGGGCATCCAATCGGATAAAACGGGCACGGCGCTTCCGGCGATCCGGCCCAGACCGAATTCAGCGGAGCCAGGTCCGCGAGATTGCGCGTGCTCACCAGAGGTTCGCGAACGTTGGCATAGGAAACGCCCGGCAGGCTTCCCAGGAACGCTTCGGTCGTATTCAGGGTTTCGATGCGACTGCCAAACCCTTCGTTCTGGATAAGCCGGCGCACCGCCTCGCATTTCTCCTGAAGCCGCGCCTGGTTCGTGTCGAAGAGCACGATGACAGGCGTGTAATGGCCGAAGGCGACGAGCTGCGAGCTTGCCTCGGCAATCGCGTCTTCGGTTTCCCCGACCATCATCATGGCATCCTGGTCGAGCGATCCGGAGTTTGTCTTGAAGAGCTGGTCCATCAGCGGCCGCACCTTCTGAAGCCACTTCTTGCGCGTCTTTTCCAGAACAGCTCGCGCCTCGATCGGATCCAGGAAGATGAAACGGCTGGACCAACGATAGGTGATCGGCATCAGATCGAGGGCGTTGAGGATCCCCGGCCAGCTTTCAGCCGGAAACCCGTCGATCGCCACCACGCCGACATAACGACCATCGATGATGGGGTTGAGGCCGTGATGGAATTCCGCCGTCACCAGATAGTCGAGATACATCGCAATGTCCGGCAACCTGATCGGATGGTTTTCTCCGATCAGCGCGAAGCGGGCGAACTGCAGCAGATCATCATACCGGCCGCGCCTCTCCCCTTCCCTCCCCACTTCTCTTTCTGGCACTTCATGCGTTTCCATGCGCCGGATCGAGACGACATTGGCCATGTACTGCTCGAACTCGCGGATGGTGGTCTTGAAATACTCAAGCGTCCGGGAGGCAAAAGACGTGTTCCGGCTGGCTTCGTCCGAATAGATGTACTTCACCAGCTTGGACTTGTTTTTCTCCGGCGGTCGGTAGGTCAATATGAGGGCATGCTGGCTTTCGAAATGCCCCTCCCCGGCTTCGAAATGTCGGCGGCGCTCGTCATCGATCAAGGCAGTGATCGGGTCCGGAAAATGCGAGCTTTCCTTGGCCGGATATCCAGTTGAGGGAATGCGAACCGCTTCCATCTGGATCATCCAGCCGTTGCCGAGGCGAGCCAGAACCGAGTTGATCTGCCTGGAGACTTCGTTCCGCTCAAACGCAGTAGAGCTTTCGCTGTCCGGCCCGGCAAAATACCAGCCGGCCATCAGGCCCCCGTCCTTCAGGAGCACAATGCCGTTGTCGACCAGCGCCGCGTAAGGGAGCAGGTCGGAAAAGGACGGTGCGACATGCCGGAATTTTTTGAGGGCTACCATGTTCAGTATTTCCGCCAGGGCGTGGATGTCGGCCGGTAGTAAGCGCGGTATCTGACGTGTCGCAGATAGACAGCGCGCATCCGCGGGTCCGCCTTGGCCATCATCCGCAGCACGCCAACCACCACGATCCAGATCGCTACGCCGAGCACGGCGGCATAGGGTTTCAGGATCACGAAAATCAGAATGACCGAGGCAAGACCGGTCACGAGCACCAGCTCCCGGTCTGCCCCGAACAACAGTGTCGGGCGTGAAAGAGCGCGGTGGATCCGCGCTCTGTTGAGGCCCGGCGCATCAGTCACGAGCCGGGTCCACGGTTGCCGCTTTCCCTTCCGGAGCGATGCCGATGGAAGCGCCGGAAGAGCCGAACAGGCCGACGATCGTGGACGCGCCAAGAAGGATCCCGAGAACCAGAACCACGTAGGCCATGCGGCGGGCGAAGTCGTTGAGCTCGCCGCCGAAGATCAGCATGCCGCCGGCGATCGCGACCGCGATCAGGCCAACGGCGCCAGCGACAGGACCGTTGATGGAGGCCTGGATCTGCTGAAGCGGACCTTCCCAGGGAAGCGAACCGCCACCAGAGGCAAAGGCTGGTTCAATTAGGTACAGTCCTGCACCGGCGAGAAAGAGAAGAAATACAAAATTACGCGACATGAAGGGTCCCTTGTCTGTCGTTGGAATTCTTGTTGAGGAACTGTGATGCAACGGCTGAGCGGACGTCATAAGTGCCGTCCCGAAAGCCGGAGACGGACACAATGTCCCGAACGATGCGTCCCTTCTCCGGGGAGCGCTCGATTGAGACAATCAGGTCAACAGCTTCCGCAATCACTTGGCTCATGGGCTGCTGAGACACTTCCGCGATGAGCTGTTCGAGCCGCGTCAGTGCGGTATAGGCATTATCGGAGTGAACCGTGGCGATGCCGCCCGGGTGACCCGTGTTCCATGCCTTAAGGAGCGTCAGCGCCGCTCCGTCACGCACTTCGCCGACAATGATCCTGTCGGGACGCAAGCGCATCGTCGATTTCAGGAGCCGCTGCATGTCCACGGTGTCGGACGTGTGCAGGATCACGGCGTTCCTGGCGGCACACTGGATTTCCGCCGTGTCCTCCAGAATGACGAGACGGTGATCCGGTGCAACGGAAACCATTTCGCCAATGATCGCGTTCGTCAGGGTCGTTTTGCCCGTGCCGGTGCCGCCCGAGACAAGAATGTTCTTGCGGCCCGCAACTGCATCGCGGATCACGGCGGTCTGGCCGTCCGTCATCACGCCATCCTCGACATACTTGGAAAGCGGGATGAGCAGCGATGCCTTCTTGCGGATCGTGAAGGACGGCTTGGAAACGACCGGTGGCAGAAGACCCTCAAAACGATGACCGCCTATCGGCAGCTCACCGGAAATGATCGGCTTGTCAGAGGTGATCTCGGTACCTAGCGCATGAGCGACCTTGCCCATGATGATCTGGGCGTCATGGGGTGTCATCTCGCCCGAGGGCTCCATGCCCTTGCCGACACGCTCGATGAACAACTGTCCGTCCGGGTTGAGCATGATCTCAACGACGGCCTCGTCCGACAGCGCCGACAGGACCGTAGACCCCAGCGTGTCTTCCAGCCCGGCGATAAGCCTGCGGCGGCTTTCACCACCTTTAACGGCCACCATGACCACCCCTTGATTTGTCTAAACGGGCTGAGTTTTAACCGCTCAGTAACACTCTATAAAGCGATATCAAACGGTATCTATAATCTTTTCCGCGTGTTCGTGCCCTGGCTGCAACAATTCCGTGTCGCGTTGTAATCGCTTTTGACTCTGCTGCAAGCCTTTTAAAGACCCTACAATGAGGAATTGATGCCCATCCTTCTGCATGTGTCTCGAAATGGAGGTTACAAGGATGATAAATCCGCGCTAGTCCCTGATAGTACAATTAAAAATGTGCAGCGAGAGTTTCAAAAGTGTGCAGCGGGAGGTCCAAAAATGTGGAGCGGCACGTTCAAAATTGTGCAGCGGCAGAAACGCTAGATAGACCTTCTTCAAACTTGATTGGAGGCGATTCCAAGACTAGCTTGAGCGAAATTTGATGAATCAATCAACACCGAAAAAAATGGTATCAAAAGGAAGATTGAGCCAAACCTAAAAAGAAAAAAGCTCCCGTAGCCGAAGCGACGGAAGCTCTGTCCTCAAAATCCTCGAGCGCCAACTCGAAGATCAGTTCTGAAATGTGATCTGAGGATAGGGATCTCCGGACAATCAGTCAACGCAAAACGCCACCTCGGCGCACGGGAAAGTCGTGCCTAAAAAAGGATATTCCCTATGCCGAAGCCAAGGCCGTCCGGGCTGCGAAAGATCACGCCTGCCATAAACGATGCCATGTCGCTTGCCGACGAATGGGGCACTCAGACTGCCGTCGATAAAAGACGCGCCGTCACCGCATTCAACCGCGTTACCCATCTCCTGCGGCTCAATTCCCAGGCGATCGAACTCATGAACAAACTCCTCAGTTTCAGCCAGGAACAGGACTGGACAGGGGCAAGCCGGCCAATCGTCTGGCCCGATAATTCCCGCCTTGTCTGCGAGTGTTCTTTCGAGCTGTCCGCTCTCCGCCGCAATTTTCGTAAGCTTGCCGAAGCGGGCCTGATCAGCTTCAAAGACAGTCCCAAAGGGCAGCGCTTCGGAAAGCGCGATCAGAACGGCAAGATCGTGCTGGCGTCGTCCTTCGGTATCGACCTCTCCCCTCTCGGTCTGAAAACGCCCGAACTGGAGGATCTATTCGAGCGGGACAAACAACGGGCCGTTCAGCACCGCGAGCACAGTCGCAAGTTCACGATTTCCCGCAGGCTGATTGCCAGCATCATCGAAACCGCGTCCGACCATCAGATCGCTGGTCCCTGGGAGACATGCGCTCGTAATCTTCAGGCGATCGTTCAACGGCGCCGGCCGAATACTCCGCTCCACGAGCTGGCCGAGCTGTGCGACGCCTTGGAAACTCTGTTGGAGCGCGTCAAAACCGCTTATGCCGCCGCGAGCGAGAAGTTTTCCCATAGGGACTGCGATGTTGATAACGCTGAAGAAAAGTTCCCCAGGGTATCAAAAATGGCACCCATGGGTCCCACTAGCGGCACCTTCATACAGAGTACAGTCCAGAAAACAGATTCTTCATTGTACACGAAACGGCGTTCGGCTCCCGCCGAACAACAGTTCCCTTCTGACATCGGCTCCGCCGATGAAAATGGCTCTGAGAAAGAGCCTTTGCGACGCCCGGGTCCAAAACAACCGGAAAAGCTTGCAGCAAGACCCGTGGATCCAAAAACTTTGCTTTTGCTTTGCCCACAATTTAAGGAATGGGTGGTTTCTGACAAAACTCCGACCTGGGCGGACATAATAAACACGGTCGAAACTGTGATGAGAGGACACCTGTTGATCGCGGATTCCACTTGGAACGCAGCAACCCTTGCGCTCGGCCGAGAACAGGCCGCGGTCGCCGTCGCCCTCATTTTCGAAAAACACGAAGCCGGACTGATCCAGTCTCCAGGCGCATATCTGAACGGCATCATCACGAAGGCGAAGAACGGGCAGCTTGCCCTATCCAAATCGCTCTTCCACTGGAACAAGGCCAAGGACGGCAATCGGCCGGAAGGGCCGGCCGCATGGAATTAAAGTAGATGCGACTTTCAAGCCATTCTGACCTGGCCGTCAGGCTCTTCCTCTACCTCGACGCTCAGGAGGACAAAGAACGCCGGGTTTTGACGCCCGAACTCTGTCAGGTTCTCGACACCAAACGATCGACGGTGAATGAAACAACGTCGAGCTTGGCGAAGGTCGGACTCTTGGATACCCGCAGCGGAAAGTACGGAGGCATCATCCTCTCTCGCCCGATCAGCGACATTCTTGTCTCGGAAGTCATCTCGATTTGCGAGCAGCGAAGTGGCTGGCAGTTCGCGCAGTGCGACAATCCCGCAGGCTGCGATTGTTACATGAAAGGCCATTGCGCGGTGCAGCCCATGTACCAGCAAGCGCTTCACGAATTTATTCGCATTTTTGACAAGTTCTGTTTGGCTGACCTGCAAACTGACGTGAACGTAAAAGTCGCCCGTAGAGCCGCAGAAAAATATATCAGCGGCAACGGTTTGGTTAGCGGTGACCTTGAGCGGTACAGCAAGCGGCGCAAAGAAAATCGGTCGCTTACCGATGCGTCATAGTATTATCGATATTTGCCGACGGGTTCTTGCGCAACCTTACGTGTAGGATAGCGCCTAGATCCGTTCTAAAGCACTCAATTGCTTGACCATCTAGTCAAATCACTACCATCACACAAATTGATCTACTGAAGACTTGTTTGCGAGAGAATGAGCTGTCATATGGCACTCATGTCACGCAAAAAGTGTATTGCCTTCGGTATATTCCTCCTAAACGTGCTGCTGCCCGCCGGTGCACAGGCGGATTCCATCGAAGGAAAAGTCAGCGTTATCGACGGATCCAGTTTCCAGATCGTGGAGAGTGGTCTCACCGTCAAACTTTTTGGCGTGTCTGCGTGTGCCCTCACCCAACGCGCTCACTATCAAGGAATTTCGTGGCCTTGCGGAGCCGTCGCCGCGGGTTGGCTGACGGAAAACACGCTCGGCTACACTATTCGTTGCATCAAGGAAGGATCGGGCGGATACGCAACCGTTCTTGGCCGCTGCTTCCTGCCGGACGGGTCCGATGTCGCAAAAAAAGCGTTGACTGAAGGTATGGCGATCGCCGCCAGGGCCGAAGGTACTCTGATTGTCCCGGAATATGGGTCTTTCGAAAAAATCGCCCGCTCAAAATCCCTCGGAATCTGGTCGTCCACGTTCAAACTCGACGGCCACACATATCGAAAGTCATTTACCCAATGAGTAAGGAGCCGGGGCGGCCGCGTTCGATGGGCCGCGACGGGAGCGGGGCTTGCACGAAGCGTTCGCAGCACGAGCAGGTCAACCGGGGCCGGACGATGCGGTTCACGATAAACCTACCGGGGACGTATTCCAGTTCCTCGGTCACATCCTCACCGATCCGACGCAAGCGCCCGCCGCAATCGGCACAGGCATCTGCGCCCGGCGTCAATTCGACCTCCATCCGGGGGATGTGGTCCGGGATCGGGCGGCGCTTTGGCTTGTCCCTCTCCTCGATGTCCGGCAGCTTCATCCGCGCCGTCATGGCCGCGGCGGCAATCTCGCTGGTCTCGAGCGCGAGCTGAAGCTGCTCGGCCGTCTCGGACGAGGCCCCGAACCGGTGCGCCCGGTGCCCAGCCAGTTGATGGCGCAGCTTCTCGATCAGTACCGCCTGCGCCTTGACCTCGGCCAGCAGCCGCGCGGTGAAGCTGCGCAACTCCTCGGGGTCTTTCGGCAAGGTCAGGGTTTGATCGAGCATGCAAGAAGTTTATCCCACTGTATTCCTCGTGGGAATCCTTCTCTTGCAGGACAGCCAGATTATCCCGCGGCCAAGGGTTGCCACGTCCGCTGTGGCGCTCGCCAGTCGATCCCTTCCAGCAGCATCGACAACTGTGCAGGCGACAGCGCCACCTTGCCCTCCTTGGCCGAGGGCCAGACGAACCGCCCCTTCTCCAGTCGCTTCAGGAACATGCAGGCCCCCTGGCCATCCCACCAGATGACCTTGACCAGATCACCCCGGCGACCTCGGAAGACAAACAGGTGCCCGGTGAAGGGGTCCTGCTTCAGCACCGCCTCGGCCTGCGCTGCCAAAGCCGCGAAGCCCTTGCGCATGTCCGTCACCCCGGCCGCCAGCCAGACTCGCGTAGTGGCCGGAACCGGGATCAAACCGACAGTCCCCGGATCAGGCGGGCCAGAGATTCCGGGTCGTAGCTGCCGCTGATGCGCATCCGGTGACCGCCAGCCAACTCGATCTCGATGCAGTTGTCGGGAACGGGTGCGGCCACAGGCACCTTACCCTCCGCGACGATCTCCACTGGCAGAAAGCGCGCGATATCGGCCGCGTCGGCATCTGCAAACCGCGGATCGCGCAACCAGGCAAAGACCAGGTTGGCATTCACGTCATAGCGCCGGGCAACCTGACTCACCGATACACCGGGCACGCGCGTCTGCCCGCAGATCATCCGCTTCTCGTCGTCAGACCAGACCCGCCGCTTCCTTCGCTTCGTCACAAGCCACCCCGATAGTGTCCATTATCCGATAGTGGACACTATCCTCTACGCACCAACCTCGGCAGAGCGGCCAGCCCGGACGGTTACTGCAGAGGCCCCCATGGCCGGTGCGGATAGTCGTCGTCACGACCCTCACAGCACCAACTCGTAATGCGTGTTGCGCCCGCCGCCTTCGCCCTTCCGGAGCAGACCGAGGTCCAGTAGAGCCGCGATGTCACGGTTCGCCGTATCCTGCGAGCACTTGGCGATCACCGCCCAATTCGACGAGGTCATCTTGCCTTCGAACCCATCGAGCAGGCGGTTCAGTACCTTGATCTGGCGTTCGTTCAGCGGCAGTGCCGCTGCGCGCTCCCAGAACTGCCCCTTGGCGACGACCGCCGCCAAGACGCCATCGGCACCGTGAATCGCGCGGCCGAGGCAGTCGAGGAACCACAGGATCCACAACGTGACGTCCGTGCCGCCTTTCTGGGTGCGCTCGAGCTGGTCGTAGTAGGCGTTCCTATCGGCCCTGATCTGCGCGGACATGCTGTAGAACCGCTGCGAGCTTCCCTCCGACCGGGCAAGCGCCAGGTCAGCAATGGCGCGGGCGATGCGGCCGTTGCCGTCCTCGAAGGGGTGGATCGTCACGAACCACAGATGCGCTAGCGCCGCCTTGATCACCGGGTCGGTGGTCAGGGGTGCGTTGAACCATGTGAGGAAGGCTTCCATCTCCGCCGCGACCCGCGGTGCGGGTGGGGCCGAGTAGTGAACCTTCTCCCGGCCATATGGCCCGGAAACAACCTGCATCGGGCCGGTACTGTCATCGCGCCAGTCCCCGACGATGATCTTCGTCATGCCGCTGCGGCCGGTGGGAAACAAAGCCGCATGCCATCCGAAAAGGCGCTCGGCGGTGAGCGGGGCCTGAAAGTTCCGCGTCGCGTCCAGCATCACCTCGACGATGCCTTCCACATTGCGATCGGTCGGGGGCAGGGCGCCGATGTCGATGCCAAGCCGTCGGGCGAGGGATGACCGCACCTGTGTGGCATCCAGCTGCTCGCCCTCGATCTCGCTTGTCTTGACGACGTCCTGCGTCAGCGTCTGCAGGACCGCCTCTTCGCGCAGCTTGAAGCCCAGCGCCTGCATCCGACCGATCAGTCGCCCCTGGTCGTGACGGACTGTAGCCAGGGGCGCAGCAATGCTGCCATCCTTCCAAGACAGCTTCGGCCAGTCTGGTTGCTCCCAGATGTACATCCCGATCTCCGCATAATGCGCGGTGATTGTGGGTCGTATTCTCCGCAAGCGCAAGAACAAACGCCGCAAGGTATGCGTAGAATAGCGAGCCTATTCTCCGCAACCGTTGACCGGGGCTTGGCGCATGACGCGTCCCTGCACATCGACGCGGCTCATCTGATCTGGCGCACCGAAGCGGTTTCCGGCGATGATGCCGCCAACCGGAGACACCATCATGCATGCCGATTCCATCCTGCCGAACCTTTTGTCGCCGCCAAGGTTTCTATTCTTCACCGGAAAGGGCGGGGTGGGAAAGACGTCGCTCAGCTGCGCCATCGCCCTTCGCTTGGCGGACAGCGGCAAAAGGGTTCTTCTGGTCAGCACAGATCCGGCCTCCAACCTTGACGAGATGCTGGGCGTTCCGCTTGGTCCGCTGCCAACGCCGGTTCCCGGCACGGCGAACCTCAGCGCCCTGAACGTAGATCCGGAACGGGCGGCGGATGACTACCGGCGGCGCGTTCTCGACCAGATGGGCCCTGCCTCGACCGAGACCGAGCGGTCCACCGTCCGAGAACAGCTTTCGGGCGCCTGCACCACCGAGATCGCGGCATTCGACGAGTTCGTGGGTCTGCTGCTGGAGGACGGACAGGGTTTCGATCATGTGATCTTCGATACCGCACCAACCGGGCATACCCTGCGGCTCCTGAGCCTGCCGAAGGCCTGGACGGGTTTTCTGAAGGACAACGACCGTGGCGCTTCCTGCCTTGGCCCGCATTCGGGCCTGAAGATGCAGGAAGACCGGTTCCGCGCGGCGCTCGCAGCCCTCGGGGACGCAGGCCGGACCAGCATCGTGCTTATGACGCGCCCGGATGCAGGCGCGATCCGCGAAGCCGCCCGCACCTCGGCCGAACTGCGGGAGCTGGGGCTTGCCAACCAGCTGCTTGCGATCAACGGCGTCCTGCAAGTGCCCGTGGGCGCCGATCCCGTCGCCGCGCGGCTGGCCGCGGACCAGGCCGATGTCGTGGGCCGCATGCCGCAGGACCTTGCGGCCTTGCCAAGGTTCGAGGTTCCGCTCCGGCCCTATGACATGGTCGGGCTCGACACCCTGCGGGCGCTTCTCGCGCCCGAGAGCGAGCAGCACGCAGCACCGACCGTGCCGGTCGCGCAGGTCCCGCCTCTCGAGGGGCTGAGCGCGCTGGTGGATGGCCTGGCCGCAACAGGGCACGGATTGATCATGGTGATGGGCAAGGGCGGTGTCGGCAAGACCACGATCGCTGCGGCCATTGCCGTGGGGCTGGCCAAACGGGGGCACGCGGTTCACCTGACCACCACGGACCCTGCCGCGCATGTCGCCTTCGTGGTGGATGGCACCATGCCCGGTCTCACCGTCGACCGCATCGACCCCGAGGCCGAGACGAAGCGCTATGTCGACAAGATCATGTCCAGCAAGGGCCGGGATCTGGATGAACAGGGGCGGGCGTTGCTGCTCGAGGATCTGGCCTCACCCTGTACCGAGGAAGTGGCGGTCTTTCATGCCTTTTCCCGCACGGTGGCGGAGGCGCGGAGCGCCTTTGTCGTGATGGACACCGCGCCGACCGGGCATACCCTTCTTCTGCTGGATGCGACGGGCGCCTATCACCGGCAGATGACGCGGCATCTGGCACCAGATGCGCCGGGGAAGGTGACGACACCGCTGATGCGTCTGCAGGATCCGGACTACACGCGGGTCATCCTGGTCACGCTGCCCGAAACCACACCGGTGTCGGAAGCGGCCGCCCTGCAGGAGGACCTGCGCCGCGCGAGGATCGAACCATACGCCTGGGTGATCAACCGCGCCATGGCGGCATCGGGCACGCAGCACCCGCTCCTGCTGCGCCGGATCGCGGGCGAGGCCCGGCAGATTGCCCGGGTGAAAGACGGGTTGGCACGGCGGGTGTATCTGTTGCCTTTCTCGCCTGCGCCCCTTGTCGGGATAGATGCGCTCGGAAAGCTGAGCTGAGGCATAGCTTGCGGCGGTCCAGAGGTCCGATCCGACTGCCGCAGGAGCACGAACAACGCTGGCTGCCGAATGCCTGGCGCCCGTCAGAAATCGGTTTCCAGGTAGACCCCGGCGCAGTCGTAGGCGACGGCCGCGGCCGTCGCGCCGGTGTTGAGAAACAGCCGCGGCGACAGGAACTGCGTCGCGGCGGGCAGGTCGGCGGTGATCTCCTGCTCGAAGACCTCGTCGACCACACGGACCCATACAGAACTGCCACTCGGCGGCGCCGCCATGCACAGGGTCAAGACACCACCCGTTGTGATGCCGAAGCTTGCGTCTATCTCTCGGTCACGGTCGGCGAGCCGGTGCCGAAGCAGTTAACGGCTGCGTGCAGCGCAAGGGACGTGGCCAGAGCTGCTGTCGATCCGTAAAGCCCAAGCCCGGATCGCCAGACAGTGTTCTCAATCTGACGGCAATCTCACGGTCGTTCAGGCTGTTGGGATCTGCATTCATTCGCGCTCACAGAAGCGCCAACGCTGCAAATGATATCCGTGGCGACAATCATGCTTCGTTCTGGTACTGGGCGGGTGTTACGCCCACGATCTTCCGAAAGGTCCGGCAAAGATGACTTTGGTCGGAGAAACCGCAGTCGAGCGCGACCGACTTCAGCGGTATGCGCCCGCGCCGAAGCATCTCCTGTGCCTTGCTGACACGTTTCTGGATTACAAAGGCGTATGGGGCGATCCCGAAGTCGGCCTTGAACTGGCGCGCAAAGTGAAACGGGCTGATGCCGACGGCAGCTGCTAGATCGTCAAGACTGATGTTTTCGCTTAGCTGGTCTTCGATGAGGTCAATGATGCGTTTGCGTTGGGCCGGGCTGAAGGCGGAGCCGGTATCATCGGCAAGCCGGATCCGGGCATAGCGTCGAAGCAGATGCACCGCAATTTGGTTGCGCAGCGCGTCGATCATCAGGCGCTGCCCCATGCCACCGTTGCGCAGTTCGTTTTCAAGCATCTGGAAGCAGTTGAGCAGAACCGGATCGTCGGCCGAAACCTGATCTTCTATCTCGACGGATTGCGGGTCGCGGCCAAACACGGTCTGCGCCGTGGCCTCGAGGCAGTCATGACCGATGTAGATATGCCTGACCTGGATCGATTCTGCCCAGCACCATGTGGATTGCTCTGCCCGTGTCAAAAGCGAGATCCTGCCCCTGCCAACGGGCGCGCTTTGCCATGATCCGCCACTTGTTCGGCGCATGGTGGTCGGATTTCCGTCGTAGGCTACGATCATGTAATCGCGCATCGCGGGGATGGCGGCGTCCTGGCGATCGTAGTGGTAGCCTTTCATCGTGATGCCCTTCCAGTCCCGACCGGAACTGTCCATCGTGATGGTGCCGGGAATCCACTCGGGGATCCGGTCTGGCGTCACGAGTGCTTTCTGCATCTGGCTCCCCCTCTATTGGCGGTCGGGCCGAGTTGGCGGCCCGGCTTTTCGTGTCATGTCTGAACGGTGTCCGTCTGTTCTTCCAGAACGACGCCCGACCGAGTCAGATCGTCGATCTGCCGTTCCGAAAAACCCGCCTCCTTCAGCAGGGCGCGGCTATGCTGCGCGAACCGTGGCGGGGCGGCGCGAACTGCTCCTGGGGTCCGCGACAGACGTGCTGGAACGCCCGTGCCCTTGTAGCTGCCCACTGACACCACCATTCCACGATGCCGTGTGTGCGGGTGGTCGAGCGCCTCGTTCACGTTGCGCACCACGCCTGCCGGGACACCGGCGCGCAAGAGCACGGGTTCAAGCGCCTGGGCGTCGCTTTCCGCAAGGCGCGCGGACAGGATTTTCGTGATCTCGGCGCGGTGGGCCAGCCGGGCCGCGTTGTCGGCAAAGCGGGGGTCGCGCGGCACGTCGGACAGGCCGAGCACCTCGCAGAGCTTGGCGAATTGGCCATTGTTGCCGACCGCGAGATAGAGTTTGCCGGTACGGGTTTCGAACATGTCGTAGGGCACGATGTTGGGATGTCCGTTGCCGGTGGCAACCGGGACCTTGCCCGACATGAGGCTGTTGGCGGCCTGCGGGTGCATCATGCTGATGGCGCAGTCGTAAAGCGGCACTTCGATGGCTTGGCCCAGCCCGGAGCGGTACCGTTCGATGATGGCCGCCAGAACCGCATTGCAGGCGATGAGCCCGGTGCCGATATCCACGATGGGCGTGCCCATCCGCGTCGGGCCGTTCGCCGGGTTGCCGTTGATGCTCATCAGGCCGGTCATCGCCTGCACCACGGCATCATAGCCGGGAAAGCCGCCCAAGGGACCGTCGGCGCCAAAGCCGGTGACGTGGCAGAGGATGAGGCGGGGAAAACGGTCCTTGAGCACCGCATCATAGCCGAGGCCCCATTTTTCCAGGGCACCGGACTTGAAGTTGTGGACCAGAACGTCGGCGCCTTCCAGCAGGCGCAGGATCACGTTGCGCCCTTCGGGCTTGCCGATGTCGATGGCGATGGATCGCTTGTTGCGATTGGCGCCGGAGAAATAGGCTGAAAGCCCGTCCTTGAAAGGCGGACCCCAGCCGCGCGTCTCGTCACCTTGCGGGGGTTCGACCTTGATGATCTCGGCGCCATGGTCGGCCAGCGTCTGGGTGCAATAGGGGCCGCCCAGCACCCGGCTGAGGTCGAGGACGCGGATGCCGTCAAGCGCGCCGGGCATCACAGCACCTCGCGGTAGAGGGCTGCCACGTCGTCGGCGGACATGTCGCGCGGGTTGGTGTCCAGCAGACGGCTGATGCCTGTCACGACCTCGTTTGCCATGCCGGGAATGGCGGCCTCGGTTACACCAACCTCGGACAGGCGGGACTTGAGGCCGCTGGCTTTCAGCATCCGCTCCATCTCGTCGATCAGGGCAAGGGCGGCCGCCGCGTCGGAGTTGAAATGGCGGGTGGGCAGAAGGAGACGCGACAGGCGGGCGTATTCCACCTCGGCGACGGGCAGGTTGAAGCGCAGGACGGGGCCTGCCACCAGCGCGTTGGCATGCCCGTGGGGGACGTGAAAGCCGGTGCCAAGCGGATAGGACAGCGCGTGGATCGCGCCGACGCTGGCGTTGATGAAGGCCATGCCCGCAAGCGTCGCGCCCAGGAGCATCGCCTCTCGCGCCGCAAGGTCGGTGGGGGTATCCAGCACGCGAGGCAGGTTCTGGCCCAGAAGGACCAGCGCCTTGTCGGCCAGCCCATCCGAAATCGGGTTCTTGCGGGTGCGGCTGGTCGCGGCCTCGATGGCATGGACCATCGCATCAAGCGCGGTGGCTGCCGTGATGGAACGCGGCATCCCGAGCGTGAGCTTGGCATCCAGAAGGGCGATGTCGGGCAGAAGCTGCGGAGCATAAACCGCCTTCTTCTCGTGGCTCTCCGAGGTCAACACCGATACCCAGGTAACTTCCGACCCGGTTCCAGCCGTGGTCGGCACCTGGATCAGCGGCAGACGCCTTCCAGTCACGCGGTCAACGCCGATCATGTCGGCAATCGGCTGGCCGCTGGCCACAGCGACGGCTACGACCTTTGCGGTGTCGAGCGAACTGCCGCCACCGAGGCCGATCACTCCATCGGCACCAAACGCGCAGGCAGCCTCGACCGCCGCCTCGACGACGGCGATGGGCGGGTCGGCCTGCACCTTGTCGAAGATCTCGGCGGCGATGCCTGCGGCGTTGAGGGCCGCGACCGCTTCGGCGGCAAAGCCGCAAGCGACGATCCCCGGGTCGGTGATCACGAAGGCACGGGCAACCGACAGACCCTTCGTCAGGGTGCCAATCTGGGCGAGGCCGCCGCTCTGGCAGACGATCCGGGGGGTGCAGAGGAAGTTGAAATTCATCATGGGCTCCGGTTCGGTCAGGCGGCCGCGGCGTCGCGGATCATGTTCCGCGCGATCAGGACTTGCTGGATCTGGGTGGTGCCTTCGTAGATGCGGAACAGGCGCACATCGCGGTAGAAACGTTCGACCGCGTATTCGGCCATGTAGCCCGCACCGCCGTGGATCTGCACCGCCCGGTCTGCCACCCGGCCCACCATTTCCGAGGCATACATCTTGCAGCAGGCGGCATCGGTGGACACGTTCGCGCCCACATCCTTGCGGCGGGCGGTTTCCTCGATCATGCAGCGGGCCGCGAAGGCTTCGGTGCGGCTGTCGGCCAGCATGGCCTGGATCAGCTGCTTTTCAGCAATCGGTTCACCGAACTGCTTGCGTTCCATCGCATAGGCCAGCGCATCGCGGATAAGCCGTTCGGCGGCGCCGACGCAGACCGCCGAGATGTGCAGCCGACCCCGGTCCAGCACCTTCATCGCGGTCTTGAAGCCCTGGTTTTCCCGCGCCGGTCCGCCGATGATGTTGGCGGCGGGAACGCGGACATCTTCCAGGATCACGTCGCAGGTGTGCGAGCCTTTCTGTCCCATCTTCTTGTCGGGCTGGCCCAGCGACAGGCCCGGCGTTCCGGCCTCGACGATGAAGGCGCTGACGCCGGACGAGCCCTTCGTTTCGGAATTGGTGCGGGCGAAAACCGTAAACACATCGGCGCGCGGCGCGTTGGTGATGTAGCGCTTGGTCCCGTTCAGCACGAAATGGTCACCGTCGCGGCGGGCGGTGGTGCGCAAGCTGCCTGCGTCCGATCCCGCATCCGGTTCGGTCAGCGCGAAGGAGGCGATCATCTCGCCCGAGGCCAGCGCAGGCAGGTATTTGGCCTTCTGCTCCGGCGTGCCGTCGATGATGATGCCCTGAGACCCGATGCCGTTGTTGGTGCCGACCAGCGAGCGGAACACCGGCGAGGTCTGGCCCAGCACGAAGGCGGCCTGCACTTCTTCGGACATGGACAGGCCAAGGCCGCCATATTCCTCCGGGATCGACATGCCGAAAAGGCCCATGTCCCGGATCTCCTGCACGAGCGCGGGCGGGATCGCGTCTTCGTCGGCGACCAGCGCCTCGTTCGGGATCAGGCGTTCCTTGACGAAGCGGTCGAGCGCGTCGAGGAACTGGGCGAGGGTGTCGGAATCTAGGGCCATGGTGTTCTCTGGGGTCAGGGGGCTACGGCCGCCACGCGGCGGACAAGGTCGATCAGGCGGGGCGCGACATCGCTTTCGATCAAGTCGCGCGTCAGGGTTTGCGACGGGCCGCCACAGTTGAAGGCGACAATGGGCGAGCCGTCGTGCGGGATGAACGGCACCGCCACCGCGTTCACGTCGCGCTTCCATTCGGTGAAGGAAGTGCAGTAGCCGCGGGTCTGGTAATCCTCGATCGCCTGTTCGATGCCGGGCTGGACGTTCGGCCAGTTCTCGCCCTCATGCTCGCGCACGGCGTCGATGATCCGGGCGCGCTCGTCCTCGGGGTGGGCGGCGATGCAGGCGCGGCCGACGGCGGTCGTACCCAGCTTGATATGCGCGCCGACCTCGATCGCGAGCGTCACCGCATTGGTGCCCTTGCAGCGTTCCAGATAGACCATCGACAGCCGGTCGCGGCTGGCCATGGCCACCGGCATCCCGGTGTAATCGGCCAGTTCCTGCATGTAGGGCTTGGCGAGTTGTCGCAGGGGCATCCCGGCAAGGCAGGAAAAGCCCAGCGACAGCACCGGCGGGGCCAGCTGGTAGCGGGCGGTGTCGGGATTGTAGCTGAGGTAGCCCAGCTTGTGCAGCGTGTAGGTCAGCCGCGACACGGTGGATTTGCTCAGGGCCGTGCGCTCGGCCAGATCGCGGTTGCCCAGCGCCTCGCCCTCACGGCGAAAGGCGCGCAGAAGTTCAAGGCCACGAGCGAGAGCCACCACGAAATCGCGGTCCTGTTCGTCGTCCTCCGGTTTGTCCTTCCTTGGCCTCACGAGTGTCCCTCCCCAGGACAAATGCTGCGACTTGAATCCTGTCTAAGCCAAAGCTATGGTTCGCGTCAATAGTGCGGAAGAGTTTTCCGCATAGCGGAATACAGGTAATGCCCACCTTGTCCCGCTTGCCCCAAGGAAGAAGCGGGTGGCGCCGCCAATCGAGGACGTGAACATCATGAAAGATTTGGATTACCCGCAGATCCGCCACCTCATCGGCAAGGACTGGCTGGCCACCGCAGCCGCCGGCGACCGGGCAGTCATCAACCCCGCCAACGGGGCAGAAATCGGCCGAATCCCACAGGCCACGGCCGAGGATCTGGAGCGTGCAGTGCGCCGCGCCGAATCGGCCTTTGCGTCGTGGAAGGATCGCGCGCCCACCGATCGTGGCGCAATCCTGCGCCGGTTCGCCGATCTTCTGCGGCAGAACGATGCGATGATCGCCCGCTGGATCACGCTGGATGAAGGCAAGCCGCTGGCCGAGGCGCTTGTCGAGGTGCGGTCGTCTGCCGACCACGTTGACTGGCACGCCGAGGAATGCCGCCGCATCTATGGTCGCATCGTGCCATCGCGCAATCCGACGGTCCAGCATCTGGTGGTGCGCGAACCGGTGGGGGTTTGCCTGGCGATCACGCCCTGGAACTTCCCGCTCAGCCAGGCGGTGCGCAAGGTGGCGGCGGCGCTGGCGTCCGGCTGCACGATGATCCTGAAAGGTCCGGCCGAGGCCCCGGCGGGCTGCCTTGCCATCGCGCGCTTCCTGCAAGAGGCGGGTCTGCCCGAGGGCTGCCTGAACCTTGTCTGGGGCAATTCGGCCTTCATCTCGGAAACGCTGATCGCGCACCCTGTCGTGCGCAAGATCACCTTCACAGGGTCGGTCGAGGTGGGCAAGCATCTGGCCGCGCTGGCAGGCCAACACATGAAGCGGGCAACCATGGAACTGGGAGGCCATGCGCCGGTGCTGGTGTTCGATGATGCAGATGCCGGGGCGGCGGCGCGGGCGCTGGCGGGCAACAAGCTGCGCAATGCCGGGCAGGTCTGCATCTCGCCCACGCGGTTCTTCGTGCAGGCGGGCATTCACGAACGGTTCCTGTCGGAACTCGTGACGGCGTTCGAGGCCGTGAAGGTCGGCGACGGCCTGGCCGAGGGCACGCAGATGGGGCCGCTTTGTCATGCGGGCCGCGTCACGGCGATGGAAAAGCTGGTTGCGGATGCGCGCGAACACGGCGCCGAGGTGCTGACCGGTGGCACGCGGATCGGCAACAGCGGCAGCTTCTACGCGCCCACAATTGTCAACACCCCGGACGACAGCATCGACCTGATGCGCGAGGAACCCTTCGGGCCGGTCGCGGTCGTGTCGCCCTTCCGCGAAATCGAGGACGGACTGGCGCGCGCCAATGGCCTGCCCTTCGGCCTTGCCTCCTATATCTTCACCAACGCGCTGGACCGCGCCGATCGTGCGGCGGCGGGCCTTCAGGCGGGGATGGTCAGCATCAACCACTTCGGTCTTGCACTGCCGGAAACGCCGTTCGGAGGTGTGCGTGACAGCGGCTATGGAAGCGAGGGCGGGACCGAGACTTTTGACGGCTACCTGTCGACCAAGTTCATCTCGCGCAATTCTGCGCCGGTCCGGTGAGGTGTGACATGCCTGTTGATCTTGCACTGAGCGGTGGCACCGCCATCCTGACCATAGACAACCCGCCGCTGAACCTGCTGAGTGCCGAAATTCGGGCGGGCCTTCTGCACGGGATGGACGCGGCGGTAGCGCAGGGCGCGAACCGGCTGATCGTGACCGGGGCAGGCACGACCTTTGTCGCCGGGGCGGATGCCAAGGAGTTCGGTCTGCCTCCGACTGCACCGCACCTGAACGACGTGCTCTTGCACCTCTCACGGCTTCCCATCCCGACCATTGCCGCGATCAATGGCGCCGCATTTGGTGGCGGGCTGGAGATTGCGTTGGCCTGTCGCTATCGCATCGCCGCACCCGGCGCGCAGCTGGGATTGCCCGAGGTGGTTCTGGGCATCGTGCCGGGCGCGGGGGGCACGCAACGGCTTCCACGGCTGATCGGGGTCAAGGCTGCGCTGGACATGATCGTGAACGGCAAGCCCATCGCGGCGGGCAAGGCATTGTCGGTGGGGCTGGTCGATCAGCTTGCCGACGACCCGGTGGCGGCGGCACTGGCGCTGGACGGCACCATCCTTGCCACGGCGCAGGGGCCGGACCAGCGGCCCGCGCCGCTGGCCGATGACGCGGCCGTGGCGGCGATGCAGGCGCAGGCGCAGCGGCGGATGCCGGGCCAGATCGCCCCGCCAGTCGCGGTGAGTCTGGTTGCGGCAACGGCCAGTCTGCCCCTCGCCGAAGGGCTGGCGCGAGAACGCGCGGCGTTTCTGGAGTTGCGCGCCTCGCCGCAGGCGCGGGCGCTGCGGCATGTGTTCTTTGCCGAACGGGCGGCGGGCAATAGGGGGCGAGACTATCCCAAGCCCGCGCGGGACATCGCGACTGCCATTGTGGTTGGCGGCGGCAACATGGGGGCCTCCATCGCCTATGCGCTGGCGACCGCGGGCATTTCCGTGACAGTCGTCGAACGCGATGCGGCGGCGGCGGGGCGGGCCGAGGGAAACCTGCGCAAGCTGGTTGACCATGGTATCGGTCGAGGCACGCTTTCCGCCTCCGAGGGCGCGGCGATCCTGGACCGGCTGACCGCCGTTGTCGGTTATGCCAACCTGCCGCCCGCCGATCTGGCCATCGAGGCGGCCTTCGAGGATTTCGCGGTCAAGCGCGCGATCTTTGCCGAACTTGAAGCCGCCCTGCCGCCAGAGACGATCCTGGCCACCAACACCTCCTACCTTGACGTGAACCGGCTGGCCGATGACCTTCTGAACCCGTCGCGCTTTCTCGGCCTGCATTTCTTCAGCCCGGCGCATGTGATGAAGCTGCTGGAGATCGTGAAGGGGGATCGCACCGCGCCCGAAACGCTGGGCGCGGCCTTCGCGCTGGCGCGGCGCTTGGGCAAGATCCCGGTCCTGTCGGGGGTGTGCGACGGGTTTATCGGCAACCGTATCCTGACGCGCTACCGGCGCGAAGCGAACCTGCTACTGGCGGAAGGCGCGCTGCCCGCCCAGGTCGATGCCGCGATGCAGGGCTTCGGCATGGCGATGGGTCCCTTTGCGGCGCAGGACCTGTCCGGTCTTGACATCGCTTACGCCAATCTCAGGCGGCAGGACGCGGCCGCAGACCCGCGCCACGTGCCCCTGGTCGAGCGGCTGGTCGAGGATTACCAGCGGCTTGGCCGCAAGACCGGCGCGGGGTGGTATGACTATGGACCCGATGGCAAGTCCGCCGTGTCAGCCCTTGTAACGGAGGAAATCCGTAAGGTCTCGACCCGACTGGGCAATGCCCGGCGCAACTTCACAGCCGACGAGATCGTCGAACGGATCACCCTTGCGATGATCGCCGAGGCCTGCGCGATCCTCGAGGAAGGCATCGCCGAGCGACCTCAGGACATCGACCTTGTGCTGGTTCATGGCTACGGCTTTCCGCGCTGGCGCGGCGGGCTGATCCATCATGCCGACAGCCTTGGGGTGAGCGCCCTGGTGGCGCGCTATGGGGCGCTGGCCGCAGCCGATCCGCATGGCTGGTCGGTGCCGCCGCTGCTGGCGCGGCTTGCGGCACAGGGTCTGACCCTGGACAGCCTGAACGCCGCCGATGGCCGCGGCTGAGAACTTTGCCCCGCGTGTGACTGCAGAAGGGCGCAAAACAGCAAGAAGATGCAACACGGCAAGCAAGCACGTTCAATACTGACCACGCCACGACGTGTAGCGTCAAAAGATCAGGATCATGCCGCGAACCCCGCGCCGATGGAGGATCGGACGCAGGGGGAACGGACCGGAACGCCACCTTTGGAGGATGAAATGGCAATCAGCAAAGAAGCCGATACACTGCGTGCGCTCTATCAGAGCTGGACCGACCAGATGGTCGCGAACCCCAACCTGACGATCGCAAACCTGCGCAGCATGTTCGATGAATGGGGCCAGCCCGCGCTGGAACCGGAGAACGTCACCTATAAGAGCGACCACGTCGGCGGGGTCGAGGCGATCTGGGCGTTCCCCGTGGGTGCCGACACCAAGCGCGTGATCGTCTACACCCATGGCGGCGGCTTTGCCGTCGGTTCGGCCGACAGCCACCGCAAGATGGCGGGCCATCTTGCCAAGGCGCTGGGCGTGACCGCCTGCATTCTGCACTACCGCCGTGCGCCGGAACATCCCTTCCCCGCCCAGATCGAGGACGCGGTTGCCGCCTACAAGGCGCTGCTGGCCAAGGGATTTGAGGCGAAGAACATCCTGACGGCAGGCGACAGCGCCGGGGGTAACCTCGCCATCGCCTCGGTGCTGAAGTTCCGCGACCTTGGCCTGCCCCTGCCGGGGGCCGTGATTGCCTATTCGCCGTGGCTGGACATGGCGCTGCGCGGCAAGACGCTGGAAACCAATGCGGCGACCGATGCGCTGGTCGGCAAGCCGATCCTTGAGGCGATGGCCGGCATGTTCCTCGGCGGCGCCACTGATCCGCTCAACCCGCTCGCCAATCCGCTGGAAAACGACTTCACTGGCTTCCCGCCGCTCTACATCAACTGCGGTGGCGCCGAGACGCTGCAAAGTGACTCGGAAACCCTCGCTGCCAAGGCGAAGGCTCAGGGCGTGAAGGTGACACTTTCGGTGGTTCCCGGCATGCAGCACGTCTTCCCGGCCCTGGCGGGCCGTGCCCCCGAGGCCGATCAGGAACTGGCGCGCATCGCCGCTTGGTATCGCGCGCTCTGATCCCCCCGCCCCGGCGCCGCCCGACGGCGCGGGGCACCCCCCCACCTTTCATAACAGTCAACCGGCACCTCACCCGCGGTTCGCGGGGCGGCGGTGTCATGCTCTGGGAGGAGTAGCATGACCAAATCTCTGGAAACCACCAAGACCAAGGGCGCCGATTTCGACGCCGTCGTGATAGGCGCGGGCTTTGGCGGCCTGTATTCCGTCTACAAGCTGCGCAACGAGCAGGGCCTGAACGTCAAGGCCTTCGACAGTGCGGGCGATGTGGGCGGCACCTGGTACTGGAACCGCTATCCCGGCGCGCTGTCCGATACCGAAAGCTTCGTCTACCGCTATTCCTTCAGCGGCGAGCTTTTGCAAAAGGGCCGCTGGAAGACCCGCTATCTGACGCAGCCCGAAATCCTCGACTACATGAACGAGGTCGCGGACACCTACGATCTGCGCCGCAGCTACCAGTTCAACACCCGCGTTACAGCGACCCATTTCAACGACGAAACCGGTCTGTGGCATGTCACGACCGACAAGGGCCAGATAGTGACCTGCAAGTATCTGATCACGGGTCTCGGGCTCCTGTCCGCAACGAACACACCGAAGTTCAAGGGCATCGACAGCTTCAAGGGACAGGTGCTGCACACCGGCGCCTGGCCTGAGGGGATTGACCTCAAGGGCAAGCGCGTGGGTGTGATCGGCACCGGCTCCACGGGGGTTCAGGTCATCACCGCGACGGCGCCGATTGCCGGGCATCTGACGGTGTTCCAGCGCTCGCCCCAGTATGTCGTGCCGATCGGCAACACGCCCCAGGACGAGGCGACCATCGCCCAGCAAAAGGCCAACTACGATGACATCTGGAAGCAGGTCAAATCGTCGGTTGTGGCCTTCGGCTTCCAGGAAAGCACCGTGCCGGCGGAAACCGCTTCGCCTGAAGAACGCGAGCGCGTGTTCGAGGCCGCATGGCAGCGCGGCGGCGGTTTCTACTTCATGTTCGGCACGTTCTGCGACATCGCGACCAGTCAGATCGCAAACGATGCGGCGGCCGACTTCATCAAGAAGAAGATCAGGGAAATCGTGAAGGATCCCGCAACCGCAAAGGCGCTGACGCCGCGCGACATCTACGCCAAGCGGCCCTTGTGCGGGGACAACTACTACGAGGTCTACAACCGTCCGAACGTGACCCTCGCCGATGTAAAGGCCGACCCGATTGCCGAGTTCACCCCGACCGGCATCCGGCTGGAAAGCGGCGCGGAACACGAACTGGATGTGGTGATCTTCGCCACCGGATTCGACGCGGTGGACGGCAACTACGTCAAGATGGACATGCGCGGCCGCGGGGGCGTGACCATGCGGGACAAGTGGAAGGACGGCCCGCTCGGTTACCTTGGCATGATGGAGACGGACTTCCCGAACCTCTTCATGATCCTTGGCCCGAACGGCCCCTTCACCAACCTGCCGCCGAGCATCGAAACGCAGGTCGAGTGGATCGCCGACACCATCGAGATGATGGAAGCCAAGGGTCTGTGCTGCATCGAGCCGACCGAGGCCGCCCGCGACGAATGGGTCACGCTCTGCCGGACGATCGCCGACATGACCCTGTTCCCGAAAGCCGAAAGCTGGATCTTCGGTGCGAACATCCCCGGCAAGAAGAACGCGGTGATGTTCTACATGGCGGGCATCGGCAATTACCGCAATGCGATCAATGCGGTGAAGGACAGTGGTTATCAGACCATGATCTTCGACCGCGAGATGGCAAGCGCCTGACGCAGCGGAACACACGGCGGGCCGGGCAGGATTCTGCCCGGCCCATCGCTGTGCGCCAAGAAAACCACACAGCAAAAAAAGGGAGAGAGTCTGTGGGACGTGTATCTGGAAAAGTCGCCCTCGTGACGGGTGCTGCAATGGGGATGGGCAAGTCCCACTCCGAACTTCTGGCGCGCGAAGGCGCGCATGTCTTCGTCACCGACCGCGACGTGGCGGCGGGTGAGGGGGTTGCCAAAGGCATCGTGGCCGCTGGCGGCAAGGCCGACTTCATCAGGCATGACGTGGCAAGCGCAGCCGACTGGGCCAACGCCATTGCCACCGTGCGCGCCAAGGCCGGGCGGCTCGACATTCTTGTCAACAACGCGGGCGTGCTGATCCTGAAGCCCCTGCACGAAACCACGCCCGAGGAATTCGACCTGACGATGAACGTCAACGTGAAGGGCGTCTATCTGGGCATCCGGGCCGCCGTGCCGCTGATGAAGGAAGCGGGCAAGGCGTCGATCGTCAACATCTCGTCGATCTACGGCATCGTCGGTGCGGCGATGGCGGGGGCCTATATCGGCTCCAAGGGTGCTGTGCGGATGCTGACGAAATCCTGCGCCGTCGATCTGGCGGATACCGGGATCCGGGTGAACTCGATCCACCCCGGCGTCATCGACACGCCGATGACCAAGGACCTGCTGCACGCCGATCCGGCCACGCGGCAGGCGATCCTGGGATCGACGCTGCTCAAGCGCCCGAGCAAGCCCGAGGAAGTGTCGAACGCGGTGCTCTTCCTTGCGTCCGACGAAGCCTCGTTCGTCCATGGTGCCGAGATCGTCGTCGACGGCGGCTATACCGCAAACTGACCCCAAAGCCTGCCCTGTCCGCCCGGCTCGACCGGGCGGACAGGGGATTTGAGAAAGGAAGCCCTCCCATGAAGGTATTGGTCCCGGTCAAGCGGGTGATCGACTACAACGTGAAGGTTCGGGTCAAGGCGGACGGGTCGGGGGTTGACCTTGCGAACGTCAAGATGTCGATGAACCCCTTCGACGAGATCGCGGTGGAAGAGGCGATCCGGCTGAAGGAGAAGGGCGTCGCGACGGAGGTCGTCGTCGTCTCGATCGGCGTCAAGCAGGCGCAAGAGACGCTGCGCAATGCGCTTGCGATGGGCGCGGACCGGGCGATCCTGATCGAGGCCGCCGCCGACGTCCACACCGATATCGAGCCGCTGGCCGTGGCCAAGCTGCTGGCTGCGGTCGTCAAGGAAGAGGCGCCGGGCCTCGTCCTCTGCGGCAAGCAGGCGATCGACAACGACATGAACGCCACGGGCCAGATGCTGGCCGCCCTGCTGGGCTGGAGCCAGGCGACCTTCGCCTCCGAGGTCGCCATCGAGGGCGACACGGCCCGCGTGACGCGCGAGGTGGACGGCGGGTTGCAGACGATTTCGGTCAAGCTGCCGACCATCATCACCGTCGATCTGCGCCTGAACGAGCCGCGCTATGCGTCCTTGCCGAACATCATGAAGGCCAAGGCCAAGCCCTTGGCCACCAAGACGCCCGCCGACTATGGCGTGGACGTCTCGCCCCGCCTGACGGTGGTCAAGACCGTTGAACCGGCGGGCCGCAAGGCGGGGGTCAAGGTGGCTTCCGTGGCCGAGCTGATCCAGAAACTGAAAGACGAAGCGGGGGTGATCTGAGATGGCCGTTCTTCTTCTTGCTGATGTGGTCGATGGCAAAATGGCGACCGACCAGGTGGCCAAGGCGCTGACCGCGGTGATGTCGCTGGGTCCGGTGACGGTGCTGGTCGCCGGTCCGGACGCCACTGCCGCAGCGGCCGAGGCCGCAACGCTGGACGGCGTGGCCAAGGTGCTTCTGGCCGAGGATGCGGCCTATGCCCATGGCTTGGCTGAACCCACCGCCGCGCTGATCGTGTCGCTGGCGGGCGACTACGAGCACATCGTCGCCGCCTCGGGCGCGCTGTCGAAGTCGGTGCTGCCGCGCGTGGCCGCGCTGCTCGACGTGATGGTGATCTCGGAAGTTCTCGCCGTGCATGACGGCTCGACCTTCGACCGCCCGATCTATGCCGGGAACGCGATCCAGACGGTCAGGACCTCGGATGCGAAGAAGGTCATGACCATCCGCACCGCGACCTTCGATGCGGTCGGCAAGGGCGGCAACGCCCCGGTCGAGAAGGTCTCGGCCAGCGTGGACGGCAGTCTCTCGGCCTGGGTCGAGGACAAGGTGGCGTCCAGCGACCGTCTGGAGCTGACCTCGGCCGGGATCGTGGTCTCGGGCGGGCGCGGCGTGGGCAGCCAGGCCGACTTCGCGCTGATCGAGAAGCTGGCGGACAAGCTGAATGCCGCTGTCGGGGCGTCCCGGGCGGCGGTGGACAGTGGCTACGCGCCGAACGACTGGCAGGTCGGCCAGACCGGCAAGGTCGTGGCGCCGGACCTTTATGTCGCGGTCGGCATCTCGGGTGCGATCCAGCATCTTGCGGGGATGAAGGACAGCAAGGTCATCGTCGCCATCAACAAGGACGAAGAGGCTCCGATCTTCCGGGTCGCCGACTATGGCTTGGTCGCCGACCTCTTCACGGCCATCCCGGAGTTGATCGAGAAGCTGTAAGCCTGCTACATTTGGAGCATCAATATGACCGACGTCTTCATCTGCGACTACATCCGCACGCCGATCGGCCGGTATGGCGGGGCACTGTCGTCGGTGCGCCCCGACGATCTGGGGGCCATTCCGCTCCGCGCGCTGATGGACCGCAACGCCGGCGTGGATTGGGAAGCGGTGGATGACGTGATCTTCGGCTGCGCTAATCAGGCGGGCGAGGACAACCGTAACGTGGCGCGCATGTCGCTGTTGCTGGCAGGTTTGCCGGTCGGAGTGACGGGGACCACGATCAACCGGCTTTGTGGCTCGGGGATGGACGCGGTGCTGACCTCGGCCCGCCAGATCGCCGCCGGCGAGGCGCAGCTGGTCATCGCGGGCGGTGTCGAAAGCATGAGCCGCGCCCCCTTCGTGATGCCCAAGGCCGACAGCGCCTTTTCCCGCAACGCCGAGATCTGCGACACCACCATCGGCTGGCGGCTGATCAATCCGGCGATGCATGCGGCCTGGGGCACGGATTCGATGCCGCAGACCGGGCAGAACGTGGCGGATGACTACGGCATCAGCCGCGAGGCGCAGGACGCGATGGCGCTGGCCAGCCAGGCCAAGGCGTCGGCCGCGCAAGCCAACGGGCGCCTCGCGCAAGAGATCACCCCGGTGACGATCCCGCAGCGCAAGGGCGAGGCGCTGGTGGTGGACCGCGACGAACACCCCCGCGCCACGACCCTCGACTCGCTGGGCAAGCTGAAGCCCCTGTTCCCGAACGGCTCGGTCACGGCGGGCAATGCCTCGGGCGTCAACGATGGCGCGGCAGCGCTGATCCTCGCCTCGGCGGCAGCTGCGCGCGTGCATGGGCTGACGCCGATCGCCCGCATCCTCGGCGGGGCGACCGCGGGCGTGCCGCCGCGCATCATGGGCATCGGCCCGGCGCCCGCGAGCCAGAAGCTGATGGCGAGGCTCGGTCTGACGCAGGCCGATTTCGACGTGATCGAACTGAACGAGGCCTTCGCCGCGCAAGGCGTGGCCACGCTGCGCCAGCTCGGGATCGCCGACGACGATACTCGGGTGAACCGCAACGGCGGGGCGATTGCGTTGGGTCATCCTTTGGGCATGTCGGGTGCGAGGATCACCGGCACGGCGGCGCTGGAATTGCGCCACACCCACGGCAGGCGCTCACTCTCTACCATGTGCATCGGCGTGGGGCAGGGCATCGCCATCGCGCTGGAACGGGTGTGAGTGTCCCTATATCTGCTCTGTCCTTTCGAATCCTTGACGAGCCGGAGTGCAGAGGCGCAGCCTTGCCGGGTGCTGGTCATGCGATTTTCGCTGATTGGGGAGACTGCACATGGTCGAGATTGTCAGGGGCAAGGAGGTCACTATCCGGTTCGACGCGTCGTTGTGCGTCCACTCGCGCAACTGCGTTCTGAGCCATCCCGAGGTCTTTGTGCCGAATGTGAAGGGTGAGTGGATCTACCCCGATGCCGCGTCCGTCGAGACGGTCATGCTGATCGGCCTCACCTGTCCGTCGGGAGCGATCAGCGTCAGCCGCAATGACGGCGCGCAGACCACGGAACAGTCGCCAGTGGTGAACACGGTTCGGGTGCGGGAAAACGGCCCCCTGGCGATCGAGGCGGACCTGCGGTTGCGCGGAGAACCGCTGGGCCGGGTGCGGGCCACCCTCTGCCGCTGCGGCCAATCGCAGACCAAGCCCTTCTGCGACGGCTCGCATACCGCTGCCGGATTCGCAGCGACGGGCGAACCGGCGGCAAAGGACACCCCAACGCTGGAGGCGCGCGACGGGCCCGTCGATCTGCTGCCGCAACCGAACGGGCCGTTGAAGACCACCGGCAACCTGGAGGTCGTCAGCGGCACGGGCCGGACGGTCAACAAAGTGCGTCAGGCCTTTTTCTGCCGTTGCGGCGCGTCGCAGAACAAGCCGTATTGCGATGGCAGCCACAAGGCGGCTGGCTTCGTGGCGGAGTAGCGGGCGAAGGCGCGGCCGGGCGTCTTGCTTCGCGTTCGGCTTCTGCAGCCAAGGGCAACCACCCGGCAGTCGCCCAGGATTTCAAGGCGGCCGTTGCGGACGTGGACGCGGTTCCTTTCGTTACACCGGAATAGAACCTCTCGATCCCGGGTGGGCTGCGGAACGCCATCGACTGGACGAGCCGCCCCCGAGGACAGAACTCGTTAAACCGTAAGCCATTGGGCATCATCGGAACCTCGCCTGGGGCTATCGGCACTGCCGTTGGACAGCAGTACCTGAAGAGCATCCTTAGCTTCTGCAACTCCCCGATGATGAATGCGATCGAAGCCTATATCCAGTTCACGCCGGACCTGATTTCCGACGATGGCAATGTCAGCGTTGGATCGACCGAGACGTTCCTGCGCAATTATTTGAGCGACTTCAGCAACTTCGTCGAGCGGGTTCCGACTGACTGTCCTCGCACCACGTAGCATTTCGGGGGCGGGAACGCTGCGACGCACAACACTTTCTAACTTTACAAATTGAAGATAAATCGTGAAGTTGAGGCAGATAACTTTTGGGAATATTGATCTTGACCGAGCCCCGTTTCGCCACTCGCCTGAACTCCTTCGCTTCCGCAGCGCACATTGCGTGGCCGGGTATCAAAGGCAAACCCAGCGTCTTGCAGATGGCCGAGCGCGCCGCGCGCGTTCAGGGCCTGACTGACCTTGATCTCAATTTTCCCGATCATCTTGGCGAAGATCCGCGCGAGTTGGCAAAGAAGCTAGGCGATCTCGGGCTTGCGATTAACGGCTTTGCCATGCGCTATTACACCAACCCGGCATTCAAGCTCGGGGCGTTCACCCATCCTGACGCTGCTGTCCGGCGGGAGGCAATCGATCTTACCAAGAAGGGGATCGACGCTGCCCGCGAGGTGGGTTCAAGCCTCATGACGCTGTGGCTCGGCCAAGACGGTTTCGACTACGCGTTCCAGGCGGACTACGCCCGCTTGTGGCAACACGAAATTGATGGAATTCGTGAAGTTTGTGAGCATGATCCCGATTGCATGATCAGCATCGAGTATAAGCCGAACGAGCCGCGATCCTACAGCCTGATGCCTGATGCGGCAACGACGCTGCTGGCGATCCGCGATGTTGGTGCAGACAATCTTGGTGTCACGCTCGACTTTGCCCATGTTCTTTATGCCGACGAGCAACCGGCCTTTGCTGCAGCCCTGATTGCCAGACACAGCAAGCTTCTCGGCGTCCATCTGAACGATGGTTATGCCAAGCGGGACGATGGTCTCATGGTTGGCGCCGTACACACGGTCCAGACAATTGAACTGCTGCGGCAGATCCGTCGTGATGGCTACGACGGTGCCATCTATTTCGACACATTCCCAGACATGACCGGACTTGATCCGGTTCACGAATGCGAGGTGAACATCGCGACCGTCAAGCGGATGCTGAATGTCGTTGATCGCCTCGAGCAGGACAATCGCCTCACTGGTGCGATTGACCGCCAGGATGCCGTGGCGGCCCAGGCCATTTTGCAGGAGCTGATGCTCGGGGCCAACACGTAACGCCATTATCATGAAACTCGGGAGGAACCGATGAATAGACTTTTGACGCTTGCCGTGGCGGCGAGCCTCTGGGCCGGCGCAGCCTTTGCTCAAGATCTTGCCCCGCTCAATTCTGACTCTGAGCCAGATCGGATGGACTGGTCTGAACTGGAAGCAAAGTTCGGCGCATTTCCGGCAATCCCCGCCGGTACCAAAGCCGGTGGCGTTTCCAAGACCCTGACGAACGAATACTGGCGTTCGCTCGGCGAGGGCTACAAGGCCTTTGCCGATAGGGTCGGCGTCGAGAGTGTCTATCAGGCCGCGCAAAGCGAGGGAGACCAGCTGGGCCAGCTGACGATTGCCGAAGGCATGGTCACGCAGGGCTATAACGTTCTTCTCCTGTCGCCGCAGACCGACGCCAACCTGCAGCCGATCATGGAGCAGGCCAAGGCTGCCGGCGTGCCGGTCGTCAATGTAAACGACGCCGTTATCCCGCAAGCCGAGCACTATGTCGGAAACGTTCAGCGCGACAATGGCGTGCGCGTCGCCAAGTGGTTCATCGATAATCGCCCGGAAGGTGGCAAGGTTGCCATTGTTGAAGGACAGGCCGGTGTCTATGCGGCCGTGCAGCGGACCGATGGCTTCAGAAAGACAATTGAAGAATCCGGCAAGTTCCAGGTCGTGGCCAGCGTGCCCGGCAACTGGGATCGCCAGATGTCCTATGATGCGGCAACCAACATCCTGCAGCAGCATCCGGATCTCGTTGGCTTCTATGCTAACAATGATGGCATGGCGCTTGGCATCGTCGAAGCGGTAAAGGCCGCCGGCCTGCTTGAAAAGGTTGCCGTTTTCGGCACAGACGGTATTTCCGATGCCTATGCCTCGATCAAAGCAGGTGAGCTGACTGGCACCGTCGACAGCTTCCCGGTTCTGACCGGTGAAGTTGGTATGGAAGTCGCTCTGCGTCTCGTCGCCGGCCAGGATCTGCCGCGTGTCGTCGCAACACCCCAGGCGCTGATCACCAAGGACAATGTCGCCGAGTTCCAGGGCGAAGGCGTCGATCTTCGTGCCGTGCTGATGAAGGCTGCCGGCAAGTAAGGCCTCCCAAGGCAGGTGGTCGGTCCGCTCTGGACCGGCCGCCGATCCTCACGAAGGGCACAGAGATCATGACCACTGCCAGACTAGCTTTCGAAGGCATGACGAAGGTGTTTCCGAGCGTACGTGCCCTGTCCGATGTCTCCTTTCAGATTGCACCCGGCGAAATCCATGCACTGCTTGGTGAAAACGGGGCAGGTAAGTCGACCCTGCTGCGTATCTTGTCCGGGGTCTTCAAGCCGACAAGCGGGCAGCTTTTGATCGATGGCGTGGCTCAGGCCTTCAGGACACCTGAGAGCGCTCGCCTTGCCGGTGTTGCGATGATTCACCAGGAACTGCAGCAAGTGCCGCACCTGACCGTCGCCCAGAACATGTTCCTAGGGCACCCGATTACCTGGGCAGGTGGGCTCTTGGTAAACCGGCGCGAGCAGGAAAGGCGGGCTGCCGAAGCGCTAGCGATGATCGATGCTTCGATTGATCCCGCAGCGCCGATATCGTCACTGAAAGTGGCGCAGCGGCAGGTGGTCGAAATCGCCCGCGCTTTGCTCGACAAGGCCAAGATTATTGCCATGGACGAGCCAACTTCAAGCCTCACGCCGAGCGAATTTGAGAGCCTTGCGGAGGTCATCAAGCGGTTAGCCGCGAGCGGCGTAACAATCATCTATGTTTCCCACAAGATGGACGAGGTATTCGGAATCTGCGAGCGCGCAAGCGTGATGCGGGACGGCCGGCTGGTTGGTGTCGTTGACCTCAAGCAGACTGAGCCGGCCGACGTCATCTCGATGATGGTCGGCAGGGAACTGCAGGCAGAAGAGCATGTGTCCCACGCGACCCGGGATGTCCGTATCGAAGCGCGCAATCTCTCCTCTGCCAAGGTCCGGGATGTTTCCTTTGACCTACACAAGGGGGAAGTGCTCGGCATTGCCGGTTTGGTTGGTTCTGGCCGCACGGAACTGCTTCGTCTCATCGCGGGTGCCGATAGGGCGACTGGCGGAACCATCCAGATCGACGGGTCGACCCTGACACTTTCCAATCCGCGTGCTGCCATTGCGGCGGGTATTGGCCTTCTGCCTGAGGAACGCAAGCGTGAAGGCATAATTCCCGGCCGTTCGGTTACCAACAATGTCGCGCTGCCATCGATGAAACGTTTCGCGCCCGCTGGCATCATCCGGCATGGGGCCTTGAGGCGTACAGCGGCCGAATTGTTGACCCGCGTCAACCTTCGCCCGTTTCTGCTCGATCGACCAATTCGCCTGTTCAGTGGTGGCAATCAGCAGAAGGCAATCATTGCCCGGTGGCTGGCCGCGGGATCCAAGATTTTGCTGTTCGACGAGCCGACACGTGGCATCGATGTCGGTGCCAAGTCCGAAATCTACAATCTCATCGAGGAACTCGCCTGCGAAGGTCATTCCGTGGTGGTCGTTTCATCTGAACTCCCCGAAGTCATGCGTGTGTCCGACAGGGTCCTCGTCATGCGCGAGGGGACGGTGGTGGCCGAACTGCAGCGCGAAGAACTCACAGAGCAAGCCATTGTTTCTCATGCCGTCGGCAAGGGACTTCGTGCCCCCGCCCGGCAAAGCCAACAGGAATGAATGTCATGTCCGATACAACGCTTCATGCGGCCGCAACACAGTCGAAACTGCTTGGATCATTGTCTCTTCGCGATGCCGGCACTTTGATCGGACTGATTATCATCATCGCTATCTTCGGCCTGCTCGTTCCCGATTTCCTGTCGCAAAGGAACCTCGTCAACATCCTGCAGCAATCGAGCATCAATGCCTGCCTGGCGCTCGGTATGACGCTGGTCATCATCTCCGGAGGCATTGATCTTTCGGTCGGCCCTACGGCTGCCATCGCCGCCGTCATTACGGCAGCCCTTTTGGTCTCTGGTACGCCGATCCCGCTCGCTATTCTAGCCGGCCTTGGCATTGGCGTCATCTGTGGCTTGGTCAACGGTGTTCTCGTTGCCTATATCGGACTTCAGCCCTTCATCGTGACGCTTGGAACGCTCAGCACCTATCGCGCTATTGCCCTGATCTATACCGGAGGCAATCCGGTCTTTGGACTGCCACCGGAGTTCCGCTCCCTGTTTAATGGATCGGTCGCCGGCATTCCCAACTCGGTCCTTATGGTTGCAGTTGTGGCAATCCTTGCCTGGGTTCTTCTCAAGAAGACACCACTTGGCGAGTATCTGCTGGCTGTCGGCGGCAATGAAGAGGCCGCTTATGTGGCTGGCGTGCCGATCGCGATCACCAAGATCACGGCCTATGTGATCTCCGGTGCGTTGGCAGCCCTTGCCTCGATGATCCTGATCGGACGCCTGGGTGCTGCCGAACCTATCCTTGGCAACCTTTGGGAACTGGACGCGATCGCGGCTGCAGCCATCGGCGGCGCCTCCTTGATGGGTGGCAAGGGCAGTGTCGTCGGTACGCTTCTTGGTGCGATCATTCTCGGTAGCATGCGCAATGGTCTCACGTTGATGAACGTTCAGGCCTTCTATCAACTGCTGGCGACCGGCCTTATAATTCTCGTGGCGATGATGATCGATCGCGTAACGAGAGGCCGTGGATGAATTCCCTGAATGACTTGAAGGCGGTAGGCCCGCGCATCCGAATGATGATGCCTCATCTCACGCCCCTGGAGGCGCGGGTCGTTGAAACTGTGTTTGCGCTGCGCAATTTCACAGACGAAACGGCGCTGAAGGACATCGCGGCAGAAGCGGGGGTATCCGAAGCGATGGTGGTCAAGATCACCAAGAAGCTCGGTTTTTCCGGCTACCGAGACTTCAGGTCTGCCGTCACACAGTACAATCAGCTGCCGACTGCTGAAATGCATCAGGAACTGTCGATCGAGGATACCTCTCGCGAGATCATCCAAAAGGTGTTCCGGACCTCGATCAACGCACTCGAAGAGACGCTCGCGATCATAGACATGGACGCCTTCGATCGTGCGGCGGATCTGGTCAATCAGTCTGGGCAGCGTGATTTCTACGGTGTTGGCGGATCAGCCCAGATTGCCCGCGATGTCGCCCACAAGTTCTTGCGCATTGGCATTCGTGCCAACGTACAGGACGATTCGCATATGATGCTGATGTCAGCCGCGCTGCTCGGTCCGCAGGACATCGCTATTGGATTTTCCCATTCCGGCAATACGACGGCCGTCATCGAGGCAATCCAGTTGGCTCGGAAGAACGGCGCGCGAACGATTGCGATTACCAACTACAATTCATCCGCGCTGGCGCAGGTGGCCGATATCGTTCTCTGCTCCACGGCTCAGGGCTCACCGCTGATGGGGGAGAATGCCGCCGCTCGCATTGCTCAGCTCAACATTCTGGACGCCCTCTTCGTTGCCGTCGCGCAAAGGAATTACGGTGTCGCGGAGAAGAACCTGCAAAAGACAATGGCTGCGGTCATGTCGAAACGCAAAGACAAGATTGTGTAAGGAAGCATGTCTCAGGTCATCGTTTTTGGAAGCCTTCATTACGACATTATCGTCCACGGCCCAGGACGTCCACGCAAGGGCGAGACCGTGGCCGGCGAGCGCTGGTTGCCAAAATGCGGTGGCAAGGGTGGCAATCAGGCAATAGCTGCGGCCAAAACCGGTGTTATCACGGCAATGATCGGCGCCGTAGCCGATGACGAATTCGGACGCGTTCTCGTGGCTAACCAGGTAAGTGGACAGGTCGACAGCAGGTTCATTCGCGTCGTCGAAGGTGCCGGAAGCGGCATGAGTGTGGCGATTTTCGACCAGGACGGTGACTACGGCGCGGTGATCGTGTCGGGTAGCAATCTTGATTTGGGACAGGTCGATGTCGATGCTGCTGCTGAACTCTTTGCCCAAGGCGGCGTCCTCGTCCTGCAGAACGAGATCCCAGATGCGGCAAATGTGGCAGCGGCGCGGGCGACGCGATTGGCAGGAGGCCGTGTCATACTCAATGCGGCACCCGCGCGGGAGCTTTCGACGGACCTCATAGGGCTCGTGGACGTTATCGTCGTTAACCAGGTCGAAGCTGAGCAACTTACCCGGGGTCCGGTTGTAGAAACTCTTGAGGGCGCACTGGGTGCGGCCCGCCTTCTGGCCCAAATCTATCCTGTTGCCGTGGTGACAGCCGGCGGCGAAGGTGTGGCCTGCGCTACGGCTGAGGGGCTGGAGTTGGCGGTGCCCGCGCTTAAAGTGGAGCTTGTCAGCACGCATGGTGCCGGTGACGAATTTACGGGTGTGCTAGCCGCCGAACTTGCAAGGGGCATGGAGATCACAGTCGCCATTGATGCCGCCAATCAAGCCGCTGCTTCCCTTGTCAGCGGAGTGAGTCTGAGAGTCGGCTAGTGCAACGAGTACTAAGTTGAAGAATTGGTGTCATACGGCGCTTTCTACGGCTGAAGTTCCATAATTACTATTATCGGTGCAGCCCCTATAGCAGGGTGCGCGCTATTCCCAAGTGCGACTTCTGTTTGAAACCAATAGGTTATCAAACAGGAGGATTGTGTCATGGGATCAAAATACAGCCACCTGACGCTGGAGGAGCGCCGCAAGATTGAACGCTGGCGCCAGGCGAAAGTGTCACCTTGCCGAATGGCGAAGATCCTTGGGCGGCACCGATCAACGATTTTTCGAGAATTGAAACGCAACCATTTTCAAGATGAACAGTTGCCGGACATCGTCGGCTATTTTGCTGTGGCGGCCCACCAGGAATGCGCCACGCGTCGGTCACGAAAACGAAAACTGATCAAGCATTCGGATCTGCGTCATCTTGTGACCGATCGCATCAAGGATGGCTGGACGCCGGAACAGATTGCCGGACGCATGAGATACGAAGGCGCCTCCCACCGGGTCTGCCAGGAAACGATCTACCGTTATATCTATTCGAAGGAAGGCCTTGCCCAGGAGCTGTGGTGGTACTTGCCGACACATCGAAAGTCTCGAAAGCCCAGACGAGCGAGAAAGCGCCTGCCACCCAAATTCCATCGTGACGTCAGCATCTTGTTCCGGCCAGATGCCGTGGCACATCGGCAGGAGTTCGGGCACTGGGAAGGTGATTTAATGCTGTTCAAACAGCACTTTGGTTCTGGCAACGTTACGTCCCTGGTGGAACGCGTCACCCGGTTCACCTTGCTTTTAAAGAATGACAACAGAAGAACACATTTGGTGCTTGGCAAGGTCATCGATGCGATCCGCCACCTGCCAATCCGTTCCCGAAAATCCATCACGTTCGATCGAGGAACCGAGTTTGTGGCCTGGCCGCATCTTCAAGCGGAAATCGGTACACAAACCTGGTTCTGTGATCCATCTGCCCCCTGGCAGAAAGGCACCGTGGAAAACACCAACCGACGTGCCCGACGATGGCTTCCCCGCAAACTCAATATGAGCCGGGTCACCGATCTTGAGTTGAAAGGGATCTGTGACCGGCTCAATGCGACGCCCCGGAAATGCCTTGGTTGGAAGACGCCGGCCGAAGTCTTCAGGGAGAAGATGCTGGCGCAATGAGTGAACGCCCCCTACCCTTGCAATCCGCAGAAGTCGCACTTCAAGTATCGCTCACAAGCCATTTAGTAATGCGACACTTGGGCCAGTTAGAGATGCGACACCTCCCGTCCGTCTGACGCTGGTCAATATCAACGTTGGAAGGAAGACTGGCTTCGGCACGCCTAAGCGCTGACGGAGCTGCAATGTCTTTGATCACCATGTCGCAACATGAACTAAACCGGCTGGAAGCCATCCAGAAGATCCGCGATCGAAGATTGAGTATCGTTGACGCTGCCAGGCTTCTGAGCCTCAGCCGGAGCCAGGTCCATCGGCTCTTGCAGGCTTACGAGCGTGACGGTGCCGCTGGTCTTGTTTCCGGCAAGCGTGGCCGTCCCAGCAACCGCCGTCACAGCGACGAGTTTCGCAATGCCGTCCTCGACCTGGTGCGCGAGCATTATCACGACTTCGGTCCAACCCTGGCCCGTGAGAAGCTGCTTGAGCTTCATCAGATTGCCGTCGGCAAAGAGACCTTGCGCCAATGGATGACGGAAGCTGGTATTTGGAAGTCGCGGCGCGAACGCAAGCAGCGGATCTTTCAGCCGCGCGGCCGGCGCGATTGCCTCGGTGAACTCGTCCAGATCGATGGTTCGCATCACTGGTGGCTCGAGAACCGCGGCCCCAAATGTGCCTTGCTCGTCTACATCGACGACGCGACCGGCAAGCTGCTACATCTGCGTTTTGCGTTATCCGAGAACACCTTCGACTACCTCCTGGCAACTAAGGCCTATCTGGAACAATGGGGAAAGCCGCTTGCATTCTACAGCGACAAACACGGGGTTTTCCGGACCACACATGCGTCCGAGATGGACCGGACCAGCGGGCTAACGCAATTTGGCCGCGCTCTTTACGAGCTTAACATCGACATCGTCTGCGCCAACACCCCGCAAGCCAAAGGCCGGGTCGAGCGCGCCAACAGAACTCTTCAGGACCGGCTGGTGAAGGAATTGCGTTTGCGCGGTATCAACACGCTTGAAGAGGCCAACGCTTTCGCTCCGGAATTCATCGCGGATTTTAACCACCGTTTTGGCAAGGAGCCGCGCAATCCGAAGGACATGCATCGCCCCTTGGCCGATCATGAGAACCTGGATGGCGCCATGTGCCGGAAGGAGATCCGCACGGTGTCACAGGCTCTGACGCTACGCTATGAGAAGGTGATTTTCATTCTGGATCCGACGGATTACGCCAAGATACTGCCCCGCCAGAAGGTGATCGTCTGCGACTATCCCGACGGCCGCCTGGAGATCATGCACGAGGGCACCCTTCTCCCGTACAGAACATTCGATACCTTGCGGTCAATTCACAGAACCAGGGTTGTTGAGAACAAGCGGTTGGACGACATTCTGTCGGTTGTGGCCGAGATGCAGGAAGGCCGGGAGCAGCACCGGCGTCGGCATGGCCCCTCTCGTGCCGGTCAGAAGGACCACATGTTCGGCATCCCGGACGGCAGCGTGAGCAACGGCTATCAGAAGCGTGGCCGCAAGCCCGGACGCCGATCGGATTTCATGAATGATCCGGAAGTGAATGCTAGAAGGAAGAAGGCGCTGGCGAGGATAGAAGCGGCGGAGTGATCGGCCAATATCGGTCCCATCCTCTAAGTGATGCTACGCGCAGCTGGATATTGCAATGCACTATTTTCTGTATTGAGCACAGGTGGACAACCGCCCCAGCCGGGCGCAGAAAACGGGACGGCCTGGTATCTTCGTTGAGATTTTCATTCAGTTTCAGCTGGATCGTCTTTGCTATGAATAAGCTTCGAAAGTCTTGCACTGGTCCTGATCGTCCTCGTTAGTCCAGTCGGCGCGCAGTTGAGATATTGGTCAACTCGCAATATGGATGATGAACGCATAATCAGCTATCTGAATAATATGGATGCGCTCGTTCAGAAAGCACAGGCGAGCAAGAATACCGAATGAGCTGGAACCTTCGCGATTGGGCACGGATCATAAAGCGCGACGTCGCTGCTCTTTGCAGCGCGAGCCGAGATCCGCGTGTTCCGTGGTACGCGAAGGCCCTCGCCATTGTCGTTGCTGGCTATGCCCTTTCCCCCATTGACCTAATCCCCGACTTCATACCCGTACTTGGTTACCTGGATGATGTCGTGCTTCTGCCGCTCGGTATTTATTTCGTCATTAAGCTCATTCCACCCGAGATCATGGCGGAGCACCGGGAACTAGCAGCCGCTGCCGCCGAACGACCGGTTAGCCGTATCGCTGCCGCGATTATCATCGCATGCTGGGTTGTGGCATTTGCTCTTACGATTTGGTTCTTGCACGGTTACTTTTCCACATAGCATTCAGACACAGCTTGGAGCATCGCTATGACCGACCGCGCCAGAGGAACAGCCGCCAGAAAAGAAAAGCAAAAACACCGCCTCTATCAGGCGCGAACAGCCGCATTAACCGTTGCCCTAGGTGCAGTCCTGTCTGTCCAGTCACAGAGGGCTCAATCAGAACCAATTCCGGTGGATGTGCAATTGGTTTTGGCGGTGGACGTATCGAGTTCGATGAGCCGTGAAGAGCTCGAAATCCAGCGCTCGGGATATGTCGCTGCGATTAAAGACCCGCTTTTTGTAACAGCGATCCAACTTGGAGCGACCGGCAGGATTGCCGTTGCCTATGTGGAATGGGCCGGACCCGACTTTCAAGTTCTCACTATGCCATGGCAGATAATCGACAATTCGGAAACAGCGCAGCGCTTCGCAGATGACCTTGCGGCCAAGCCGCTGACAGGAGGAACCGACACTTCCATTTCCAAAGCATTGCTTTTTTCGGCATCGCTCCTCTCGAAATCGTCCTATCAGGCCATGCGCAAAGTCATCGATGTTTCCGGCGACGGGCCGAATACTACTGGGCCATACATCGTGCCAACTCGTGACGCCGTGATCGCTGAGGGGATTACGATCAACGCGCTGCCTTTGCTTCTCAATCCCGCTCCGTCGGAGATATCCGGTGAGGTGGAACTCATGCGCTATTTTGAGAGCTGTGTTATTGGCGGTCCTGGCGCATTCGCCTTTCCAGTTCGCAACACGGACGGTCTCGTTGCAGGGATTAAGCGCAAGCTCATTTTGGAAGTCGCTTCGGCCGGACCACATTTAGTGACCGTTTCGGCATCAGATTGGACTTCAGCCGATTGCAGAGTTGGGCAAAGAGAATTCTACGAATGAACTCAAATCGTTCATTCCAAGATGCTATGCACCTTCAAAATCTTTCAAGATGGCCCGCATTACGAGTTCGGGCTGACAAAGTCCGAATAGGTCCTCAATCACCCGCCCCCTCACCTCCCTTGCAACCCGGCCCAGCCGGTCGGATCGGGGGCTGGCCGCTTCAGCGAGCGGCAAAGTCTGACTGTCGCATTTCTATCGGGCTAGCGACGTCGCGTTTCTAAACAGCTTTGACAGTTATAACGTTACATTCAACGTCGCGCATTCTTTTAAATGAAGACATCGCCTACAGAGCCTGAAACACGCCTGCTGACCGATCAAAGTATTTCTCGGGAGGAACTTGTCAGCGGTTCAACAGCCGAGCCTGGCTTTACAAGTTTTTCAGCTCTGCCTCGATCAACTCCCTAATTGCTCTCTTCAAGTTATCCACTTTCGGGGACTTTTTATCGTCATAGTAAATGCGATGGATGTTGAAAGATGCGGCGCTTGCGACGACAGGAGAGATGGAGGCAATATCTAAGATCTTGCCTCCGACGCTCACATTGATCTGCTGGGGATGGCCGCCGACGACACCTCTCGTCTTATAGATTGGCCGATTATACGTGTCGTAATAGCAGCTATCGCTCCAGATTGAGGAATCTGCCTGCAGCTTCTCGGCAACAGCCTTACAGATTCCTTCGATCAGCTGAACGCGTGATAGTGCAGTCAGTTTGCTGGTTCCGACGCGTGCGGCAAGTGCTTCGTCGGCTACCTTCCAGATATCGACCATTGGCAAAATCCGGCGGTCCGAGAGTCGCGTCGCGACGTCGCTAACAGAAGGATCAGTCGCTTCGCGCAATAGATGGAGGGATCCCCAAAAGAGCGTATCGTCGAGAAGGTGCGCGTGGTCGAGATTGTCCGGCTCACGAAAAAATCGAATAAATGGGTGGTTCTCCGAAAGACCTGTGGCTGTCACCTCATTTGAGTCGATCAGCTGAAAAACCTTGCTCAAGAGCTGGGCGAACATGAACTCCAGACCCCTTGTCTTCTTGTGCAGATAGATGGTTGGATAGAGCTGGAACAACGTGACTGTGAACTGTTCGAGCGAGATATAGGCCTTGCTATCGACATAGAGAAATTGAGCATCACCGTTCTGACCTGGCTTAAAATTCCGTAAGAGCCAATCAAGGTCGATTCCTCCAGAGGACACACCGGCGAAGTAGGCGTCCCTTTTCGCGTAATCGAGCCTGTCGGCGTCAAGCTGACTTGAAACGATGGACGTATAGACGCAGTTTTCATCCTTCTTCTTAATGATGTCACGGACCATGCCGGGAAATTCAGAACCACCAAACTTAGTTAGCGCCGTGCCGATCGAAGAGTCGGTGATAATCTTTCGGCTAACAGACTCATGATCGACGGCAGCTTCGAAGCTCTCCGCGCGTTCGCCTTCGAGCGAGTTGCGCGCCAGAAAGAATTCCATGGCCTTCTCGAAAGCGTGGCTAAACATGCCGTGGCCGACGTCATGCAGCAACGCGGCTGCCAGGCAAGCTTCGGCCTTGGGCGACCATTTCCCGTCAGCCCCTTCGGGCTCTATAACCATCAGCATTCGTTTTGCAATTTTGTAAACGCCAAGTGAATGTGAGAAGCGAGAGTGAGCGGCCGAGGGAAAGACGTAATCGGAAAAGCCGAGTTGCTTGACACGACGCAGGCGCTGGAAGAACGGATCAGAGAGCAAGTTTTTGAGCTCATTTTCGCGTTCTCCATAAAAATCGATAAACCCGTGGATCGGATCCTTGATAACCTTGTTCAAAATTTCCGGCATTTTCCCCCCAACATGATATTTCCGGAATTGTAGTAACCAACTGCATTAGGCGAACATGCCACGCCTATTCTGCCAAGCGCGTGCGGATGCTTTTGAGAACTTGATCCAAGACTTCATTGCTATTCGTGGAGGTCAGGATGAGAGATTCGAAAGCCGCCTCGTCGGCGATCGCGCGGATCTTGTTAGCGGCTGCGACCCGAAACTCCTGATTTCCATCCCGTCCTTCACCAAGTCCAATTGCAGGATCGAGTTCTGTCATGACAAGCAGATCATAGTCACCCGCATGAGCAAGAGCGATCGAGCGAAGTTCGTTGAGCTGACGATCAGGTAGAGACCGGTCCGAAATTTCGAGGGCGGCATAAAGATAGCCTAACGCGTCAAAAACAGGACGATCGACAAGAACGACCTCGCAGTGCAAGGCAGCTTCAGCTTCCTGCCTCATGCCCTCCGCCATGATCCATAGTGTGCTTTCGAAATTGTGCTGGGTTAGGATCGGAAAGCCGCGGTCCCGTGCCGCCGTAGCGAGGTCATCTACCCGACCGATGGTCACCCCTTCGGTCGATAGGCGAGCGTCCAGTTGCTCCAGGAAAGTTGACTTTCCGGTCGAATGTGTGCCGGCTATTCCGATTTTAACTTTCCTCGCGCTCACAAAAAGCTCTCCTGCGATTTGAAAAGTATATCGGCTTCCCGTACACGGAGATCACGATCGGCGCGATCGAGCGGCCCTAGAAGTTCAACGAACAACAAGGCCGTCAGCGCAACGTCAAATTGAGCGGAATGGTGTTTCAAGCCTGTTTGCCGCTTTGCCTCGGTCGTCAACTTGAGAGCGGCGCCGAGGTTTTCCAAACTGTATGAGGAAAGGCCCGGGCGGAGGGAACGCGCGAGCTTCAAAGTATCGATTGCAGCGGATGGCTGCCATCCTGGAATCGATCGGCTTATAGCATCAAGCTCTACCCGGACGTTGTGACCGACGATCACACATCCGTCAGTCCATGTGACGACGTCGTCAGCAATGTCGTCGATACTCGGCGCACCGGCTACGACATCGTCGGAGAGGCCGTGAATCCTAGTCACGACCGCGGCGATTGGCTGCTCAGGCTTGATCAGCCAGTGAAATTCTCGGCCGGTGGGACGGAGTTCAACGAGTTCCAGCAACGCGATCTCGACAATCTCTGGAGGGGTAGCTCCGTTGCCTTCCACGTCGACGACCCAGGTCTTTTCCCAAATCATTCCCATCCGATCTCCGCACGCCCATGCCGATGCTGCCTATGCGGCTGCGCCCGGTCGTGGACTTGGAAATTTAATGTATGCTGCATGAAGTAGCGTTGCGCTTCGGTGCTGCCACTGACTACGATCCGACGATCAGAAATCTCGATTCCATTTAGGTCCGCCAGCGAGACGCTACGAGCGAGGCTTCGAACAGCCTCAGTGTCAGGTTTATGGTGATGCTTACTGCAGATCTCACGTTGGCCCTCGGGACAGATGCTACAAATTTCGCTGATGCCGAAATGACCATTAAAATCTGGTGTCCCGTGGGCGAAGGCGACCCCGCATGACGTTTTGCGGAAGATCGGGCGCCCTTCGAAATGGGCCAAAATTCGACTTTCGGTATCACGTGGTAAAATCTTTCGTCGGGCCAAATCCGTGTAAAGGTCAGGCACCCCGGCTTCTCGAAAATAGGCCTGGATTTCTTTCCGGTAAAAGAGGCCCGTGAAAACCGTCGCATCCGCTAACTCAGAAAGCCGGCGTGCAGACGCGAAGTGGTCGATCGTATCATTTAGACCCGAGATAATCGGGCGCCAGTAGAGGATCTTCTTCACACGAGACGCCGATTTAGCCAGCACTTCCAAGCTTCCTGCGGCTATCGCCGACGGTACTGGCTCCACACGTTCGTCATGGATCCCTGACCAGGTGACCAAGATCGTCAGTTGCAGGTTCTTGAGAGCTTCAAGACGCTCAACGTCTGATCGATCAATTCGCCATCGGGTGATAACCAGGACTGGATTGCTGAGCCCTCGCCTATCCAGAGCTTCGAGGGTCTTGAAAAGATGCGTCTTCACACCAGGCAGGAAGGGGTCCGTAGCTCGGTTGAAAATCTGAATCGGAGTCGTGTGAGCACGAAACGCCCAATGGCCGATGAGTTCCTGCACGGCGATTTCGTCATCGACGATGAGGTGGGGTCGCTTCATCGAAAAATTCTCGAACAAGTGGCGTACGCAGTAGCCACAATCCAGAGGACACCCGACGATGTGATTGAGACTTAAGCCCGACTTTCGATAGTCAATGAAATTCCGAAGGCTTCGAGGTAGATCATCCGGCGCAGGGCGCACGGACTTCAAATTTAAGAATTCTGCTTTTGTCACGTGTACCTCCCAAACCCACAGTCGGACAGTGAACTGCAACACAGGAAAACACAAGTTAGCCGCGAGGAAACATCAACCACCATCACTCTATGCTGCGATGTTCCTTCGAAGCGACCTCGCATCGACCACGCAGAGAAGCATGTATCCAAACGGGATATTCTCACCGCCAGACACGGACCAGCTAGCGAGCAAACTAGTAGATCATGAACAGTATCGTCACGGAGATTGTCATGTGACACGTTTTAGCGCGACATGTGGTGCGACTGCTTTGAGGAAGAGGGCCGCTACGCGCCTTAATCACATCCATCCAGACGCGACAAAGAGTTCCGCTGCTGTTTCAGCCATTCTGTATTGCCCGATTGCTGGCCATACAGAATTCTGTTATTCGTTCCTCTGCTTGCGGTGAGCAGAGGAAAGTGGTCATGGCGATCAACACAACGAAGGACGCGCTGAATTCTACAAGCCGTCACTCCATAGAGAAGCTCGAAACTCTGAATTTCAAGGTTCCGGCCGACTTCAAGAAGGCATTTAAAGGTTATGCCGTTGCCCAGGGTATGACGATGGTTGACTTGCTTCGTGAAGGATTTGAACTCAGCAAAGACAATCGTAAGTCCTGATGCAGCCGATCAAAAGCGGAATATAGTATGTCCGTCAGCGGCGCGAAAACGGCTTGGATTGAGCATCTGGATGTCAGCAGTGTCCAGATTGATGGTCTAGTTCGGGTCGCAGGATATTTGCCTGATGGCCGTCCGCCCGAAGAAGTTGTGACCATGGAGAAGGCCGCCTCATATGGCGCCTACGCGGTGTTTTTCGAAGCGGGGAAACAAGGCAGGCCGGGGGCACCGCAAGCGTTCTTATTCGTCGATGATGGGCCTGCTAATAATCCGGCGTTTGCGGAGTTGCACAAACGAATCTGGAGTTGGGGCGGCGTTCCACTCCTTTATCGGCGGATACCAGGCCTGGTGCAGCTCTTCCGATGCGCCCACAAGGCCGATTTCATTTCGGCTTCGGGAGATCTAGTCTGCAAACCAGTTAAAACACTGGGACTCGCTTCACGTATAGTTGCAAAAGAAGCTTGGTGGGACGCAGAAAGACTGCGAAACAGCACGCTTTGGGATGATCCAGCAGCTTGCAAGCTACTTCTATCCGCGTCGAAATCGGCACATCGCCTGCTTGTCGATGCCGTTAGTGGCCTCCATTCTAGACTGAAGAGTAGTGGTCTACTGAACGCAGGGCTTCGACGCCGCCTTCTTATCCTTTCACTCCTCATTGCTTATCTGGAAGAACGCGGCGTTCTCCCAGCCGACTTTTTCGGGCAATTTACTGAAGGTGCCACGAGATTTTTTCATGTTCTTGAGGACGGTCCTGCGCTTGTACAACTTCTTCGATCTCTTGAAATGCGCTTCAACGGCCACATTTTCAGAATTCACGACGAGGACCGCGCCGCACTTGAGAACAGCACGGAACTTCAAGGTTTCAGCACGCTGATAGAGGCGCGGGTTGAAGCAGGAGGGCAGCTCAACCTCTGGGCGCTCTACTCTTTCCGCGATTTACCCGTCGAGGTTATCAGCCATATCTATCAGCTATTCGTTTCCGACACCGATAGCTCCGTCTATACACCTCCTTCGCTTGTCCGCCTCATGCTTGATGAGGCATTGAGCTGGCAACGACTTGACCGGGTGATCGACCGAGACGAACTCATCCTCGATCCTGCATGTGGCTCTGGTATTTTCTTGGTCGAGGCTTACAAGCGCCTCGTGCTGCACTGGAGAAGCCGAAACGGCTGGGCTAAACCTGGTGTCCATGTGTTACGCGCATTAGTCGAACGCCTTCGCGGGGTTGATGTCGAAGGTGGCGCGATCGAGCTAGCAGCATTCAGCTTGTGCCTGGCGCTATGCGACGCGCTGGAGCCTGAAGATATCCGCGCAAGTGTTCAGCTTTTCCCAAAGCTAAACGACCGTACACTAATAGAATCCTGCTTTTTTGAAGCAAAGGAGAAAAAACGCATTGTTGGCCCTATCGGCGTCGTTGTTGGTAATCCACCCTTCGTATCCGCCCTCAAGACGCAAGGTGCAATCCGAAGCTATCAGCGCTTCACAGAAGCTATCGGTACTGGGGCAGACAAGCAGATTGCGTACCTGTTCTTGCATGAAGCCATGGAACTTCTCGTTCCTGGGGGTACGCTCTCCATGCTTCAACAGTATAACCTGATCTACAACGCCAGCTCCGCACCTGTTCGCACTGCCTTTTTTTCACGTTGGGATGTGCGCGAAATCCTCGATTTTGTGTCGATTCGTGGATTGTTTAGCAAAGGTGGCGCAGACACTAAAATTGTCGCCGTCGTTGCGGATGCGGCTGAACCACCCAATAACCGCAGAATCTTGCACGCTGTTTTTCGTCGCGCTGGTCGTGCCGATGCCGAACAAGGTTTCGATATCGATTATTATGATTTGCATTGGCTACCGCGCAGTGACGTTCTCGCGGAACCCGGACCTGAAATTTGGCGTTCGGGTCTCTTGGGCGGGGCGCGCGCTTACAGCCTCGTCAAAAGGCTCAAGCAATATCGTACGCTTAAGCAGCATGCCGCTGAACGAGGGTGGCATGTTCGCGAGGGGTTCGTTGAGGGCCAGAAGGGTGTATCCCGGCCCTCTGATCACCTGATCGGCAAGCCACTTCTGCCCTCGACCGCTCTTTCCGTGACCGGCATCGACAAAAGCCAAATCACTGTAGTGCCAGACAAGCCGATTGAGGGCCCTCGCTCGGCCGAACTCTTCACTCCGCCTATGCTCTTGGTCCGCGAACATGAAGATTTGCCAAATGCGATTTGGTCTGAAGAGTATCTCACCTTTAAGAACCAGATCGTCGGATTCGCCAAGGCTGGCCGCGACGATCTAGAGGTAGTTGCACGCTGGCTCAAAACTGAGTCGATCGCGTTGCGCGCCTATGCAGCTGGGATCAGCACGAAGCTCTTCACCCAGAAGGCGACTAATATTGCCGGAGCTGATGTGCTTGCTTTGCCATTTCCTGAGGATGGCGATCTCGACCTCAGCGACAATGAGCGAATTGTTGCCGAGGATATCGTCCACCAGTATCGAGAATTCGTTCGCAAGGGCAACGAGTCTTGTCTTTTACGCGAGGATGCCTGCCAGGTACTTGACGACTTCGCACGTTTGTTCTGCAAGCAGATCAACACAGTTTATCAAGAAAAGCCGCTGATATCGCTGACACCGCGGCGCTGGTCAGGAATCGTCTGCCAGCCCTTCGTGTTTGGGACTGGGGTGATCGATTGGGACGGCGAAGATACGCTGCACGACAAGATTGATGTTCTACTAAGGGAACAAAAGGGCACGTCGGTTTCCATTACACGCATCGCAAGAATATATGACGGGCATTTTATTTTCCTTCTGAAGCCGGATCGTCTTCGTTACTGGCTACGTTCGGTGGCATTGCGCGATAGCGACGACGTATTGGCCGATCTTCGGGCGCAAGGATTTTGAATGCTGGCGGATTCTGACGGAGTTAATGTTCAGAGTGGGGGGTTATCACCCGACCTACATCGTCCGAAGACTTGGCTTCATCAACTGATAACTTTCATTCTGGAAGAATTGCCGAGCTGGCGGGATCGTGGTGGTCGACCAACTGCGGATTCTGAAACACAACTAACCTCGCAACTCTGCGCTCACCTTAACGGCACCACCCGAAAATCTCCCGGCTGGGACGTTCTCCAGTTCCGCATCGAAGAGCCCGACGAAACGAAGCTTTCGCGCCGAATTGATCTCGTTGCAGCGCCAGCGGGAGAGGTCATCTGGATTGAAGGACGCCGGCATGACGATTTTGATACGCTTCTTCCAATTGAATGCAAACGACTTCCCACACCAAAGGGCAAGAACCGAGACAAGCGTGAGTATTTGCGCGTTGCGAACGGCAGCACTGGTGGCGTACAGCGCTTCAAGGCGGGATTGCACGGCGCGGCGCACGAACAGGCAGTCATGATCGCTTATGTGCAGACGGGCGGCATAGTGTCTTGGATCAACCGACTCGATTTCTGGATTCGCGCCCTATCTCGTGTTGGTATTTCCGGTTGGAGTCTTGATGATCGTCTGAATCTAGTCAGCCACGACACCAATCTGCGTATCGCCGTCCTATCATCCGAACACGAACGAGAACTCAACCTAAACAGAATTGAGCTTCGTCATTTGTGGGTCGAGATGTGAACGTCTCGGGTCAATTTCACCATCGAATAGACGTGAATCAACTAGCGGATAAGTATAGGAGCGGTGGCTGAAAATATCAAAAACATTTCGTTTGCCATCTATGTATATTCGTGACGAAGTTGTTCAAATACATTTCGCACGAAACTTGAAAACTAGGCCATTTAATAAACAGATTTGCGGAAAGCCGACATGATGACGTGAATAATGGCGACGCAGGCGCAAAAGTCTCTTAATACGGTCGCCCGTCAATCCCCATGTTTGACGAATAGAGAAGTTGATAAACTCTAATTTTGTAAGCTGCCAATCAAAAGCGCATGGACATGCGCCGCCTCGTCGGAAAAAATCTCACCCGCCTAAGAGATGAGCGGAATATGACGCAAAAGGAAATTGCGGCGATCAGTGGCATCAGCCAGCAATATCTGAGCAGCCTGGAACGCGGAAAACGGAACCCAACCGTTATTACAATCTATCAGATTTCATTGGCGCTCAACGTGGATCCGATGGAGTTTCTTCGACGGATCAAGAAGCCGAAAGATTAGCACCACGGCTCGCGATGTCCGTGCCACGGCCGGGCAAGCCCCTCGTTGATGAGAATTTGGCTTACGTCGTTGCCGTTGACCAAGACCCTTGCGAGGGTGCGGCCATACTTGTCCTTGCCATTTCGGAGGATCTGAATGCGTTGTCCGTTCGCCAACTCGGCGAGCCGGCGCTTGGCCTTCTTTGCCATCTGGATTTCATAGGAACATTTTCCGTCGATCTCGGCGGTATCCAGGCCGAGAACCCGCACACGCTCCGAGCCGTGCTTCATGCCGATCAGGAAACTGTCACCGTCCCAAACGCGCAATTGCTGTGGCTGGCATGTCGCAGCACAGAGATACACGGCAACAACGATGTGGCTGGTCATTCTCTGTTGAAGTCCCCTATTCCGGACAGATCAACGCCAATGTCCGCCTTGTTTGGATCCTGCGCCCATAGCTGTTGCCGGAGTTCATTCCTGGGGTCCGGACTCGCATTGTCAGCCTCTGGCGCCGGCGCTCCCTCCACTGAGGCGGCCGGGTCCGGAGCAGCCAGATCAACGCTCTCTCCTGGGTCTTTTGCCGTGAACACATACTCACCGTCGAAATACCCGGTCTGGTATGCCTCGATGGCATCTTCGAACGCCTCTTGAACCGGCGTGCCGTACCACTTCGTCACGACCCGATAGACGCGGGCGAACAGCGCGGTCCCGATTTTGATGTTGTTGCAGGTGTCGAACACATCCGCGGTGACCTGGGACTTGTCGGTGACGCCAATTCCAACGGGGTATTGCGTGAGCCCGACGCGCACGACGGCTTTGCCGAGGTGATCCTGAACCAGCTTCATCGCTTCTTCGGGTGATTTGACCTTCGGCACCAGAAACGTCTTCGATCCGGCACGAACGGTCACGTTCAACGGATCTTCTGATCCTGCCGCCGCAATGAACTCTTCAACGATGGCAGGGGTCAAGGAAGGGTCGGCACACTGTTCTATCAGGGCGGCATCTATCATGGCTTCACTCGTTGAATGCGATCACCAGCGGAACATCGAACAGCTTTGCCCAGGCTGTGACGCTGGCACGCTGAATAGCGGTAATGTTGCTTCCGCCGGTCCACCAGCCGTTGGCGATCGCCACGATGATATCGGCGTTCAAAGCCATGGATTGCAGGACAGGCCAGATAATCAACTGCTCGTAGCAGATCAACGGCGCTGCGCGATAGCCCGCGACAGGCATAACTGGATTGTAGAATATGTAGGCGTTGGCTCCGCCGCCGTCTCCTGTGAGCCGGCGCCAAGGCTGCCACATGGAAACCGGGACCGGCATGCGTTCGCGATAGAGGATCCGCGTGTCCGACTTCGCGATCTCCACCATCACCGTGTCATAGCCGCTCTTTTGAATGGCCGCGGCGCCCCCGATCACGGTCACTGACAGATCCGACAAAGCATCTGTCCAGAGCCGTTCCGTCGTCGGAGTCCATAGTCCTAAAGCGCTCTCGGGCAGGACCGCTACCTTAGCCCCCTGCCCGGCCGCCTTGCGAACCATGGCGATTGTTTCCTGCTGCTGCTCATAACCGGCGTGCTGTCCAGCCCCTTCATAGCGGAAAGTGGTGTTGATGCCGGTCCAACCCTCAATTACGTTCGGGTCCGTCCAGAATGCGGCGGACCAAGCAGCACATCCGGCGACAATCGGGACCGCGATCCTCCAAAGGCTTGTGGTCATCATGAGCAACAGGATCGCGGTCGCTGCCAGTCCGAACCAGCTCCATCCCGGAAAGAGCACGCCGGCCGCAGTGATCGGGCTGGCCCAACCCATGATTCCGAAGGGTGGCAAGCTCATCAGAACGCTTGCGATTAGATACCGCAGCATTCGCGGCCAACCGGATCGGCCCGACCACAGCGCGGAATAGACGGCGACAAAGACGAGAGACGCTGCGAACCAAAGGCCGATTCCGATAGCATATTGGGATCCGAAGAATATGGACGCGCCCTGCGGCAAGCCTCGTGAGGCTCCGAGGAAGTGCGCCGCTGCCACCAGCGCCGCCACGGATCGGGACGGAGAATAGGCCCAGAAAGCCGGAAACAGCATTCCGGCCGGCAGCAGAAGCACGTTGCCGGACCAGCCGATTGTGCCGGTCGCAATGCCTCCCAGGACGCAAAGCAGACCCCGCGCGAATTTAGGGCTGGAAGGTGAGCACTTCTCGCGCCAGGCCGAGAATGCCGCTCGCCGGGATGGGGCCAAAATATCTTGAATCATAAGAAGCCACGTAATCGGAATGAACAAAGATATCGCCCGCCGGAACGATACCCCCGGCATAGGCGGTCAATGGACGCCCCTGCTCGTCCTTCGCCTGGATGGAAGAATGCGCCAGGAGCTCGCCATCGACGGCAACCTGATTGCCCTCGATGGTGACGGTCTGTCCCGGCAAGGCCACAACGGTTTTGATGAGCGGTGCCATGCCGCCGTTGCACAAACCTGCAGGAAGATAGAGCCGATCGCGCGCCAGTTCGATCGCCGGCGAATTCGCCGGCGGACAGATGAACAAGGTGTCCCCCCGGCGAGCTTCCCTGGACAGTTCCTCGATCCGCCAAAGTCCGAGTGGGAAACTCGGTGTGGTGTTGATCCGGTAGCCGCCGAGAAAACCGGCGGCGGCAATGCCGCCAATCGCTAATCCGGCCAGCGACAGGATTGCCAAGGCTTTCCGCTTGCCCCGTCGCCGCGCCTTCTCTATCACCGGGTCATGCCCTGATCTTTGACCTGTTCCTTTTTCAACACCTGCGCTTGAGCTTTCTCCTGGGAACGCTTCTTTGCATCGACTTTCTGCAGCGCGTTGAACTTCGGCCATGCATCCGCAAGCTTGCTCCGATCTTCATCGGCAACCCGGGCGGCGGCCTTTTCAAAGGCAGGCCCCTCCGGTTTGAGACCGGCCATGAACGTTCTCTCGCCGAACCTCTGGTCCAGCTTCGCGGCGACTTCACCGAGCTCGGCCTCGACCATCTTGTCCGCCAGAAGGAAGGACAGGCCCGCATTCAGGTCGTTGCGGTCGATGGCATCGCGGATCCGCGACAAGACGCCATCGGCCGCCGGCGACAGCGCCGGCACATCGACGCGCGACAGATCCCGCTCCCGTTCCAACTCCACCGTGCGCAAGTCTCCGATCTCGGCCCTGAGACGGATGTAGTTTTTCACATCGTCGCTGAGCTGCGGAACGTTGTTCAACGCCTGCTCGCGAGCTTCGCGAGCGGACTTGCCCGCAAGCATTCCCGTCTTGCCGCGTAGCGATCCGAACTGTTCGGGCGCATTCGCCAATTCTTCAGCGAGCTTATCGCGGGCGGACACCTGCTCAGCGCCACTCGATTTCACGATGTCATCGATCCGCATCGACTTTACGGCCTCGTCCGGCTGCTCATAGACGAGACGGGCGCGGTTCTGGATTTCAACCCAATGGGCTGTCAACGTTGCATCGGACTGCAATTTGGCCTCCACAGTCTCAGTGACGGATAGTGCCCATTCCTCAACGCCTTTGATCCAGGGCTGCAGCGGGGCCGCCTGTTCGCGTGGCTCTGTTTGGACGGTAAGTGCGTTTGTGGCAAGACCGCGTGAACCAATGCCAAGCTTTGCGCCGAGCACGGCAAGCCGCTCGCCGAGCGCCAAGAGCTTCGCCCTTTGCTCGCCAAACCAACGGCGCTGGTTCTGCACCATGGCCTTCGCAACCCGAAGTCCGTAGAGACCCCGACTGCCCGCGTAGCTGAGCGCCTGGGCATAGAGTTCCGAGCCCGCATAATCGAGCGTCGTATCCTTGGCACCTTTCTTGGAAAGAACCTCGACCAGGCCGCCATTCTTCGCAAACGACAACGCTCCGTGATAGAGCTTCACGTCTTCCCGGTGCCTGGTCATCGCGACATAGGTCAGATGCCGGTCCAGCGAAAGCGTTGCCAGAACCTTGACCTTGTCGACGGTCGCGCCTTGAGATTTGTGGATCGTCGTCGCATAGCCGTGATCGACATTGCGATAGGTCTTCTGGTTGACCTCGACGCGCCGGGTTTGATCCGATCCCCCACTACCACCAACAGCCCCGATCTCTGCAACAATGCGCCCCTCACCCGCTTCGACCACGCGGCCGATCATGCCGTTCTTGACGTTTAGGTCTCGGTCGTTCTTCAGGAACACGATCTGATCGCCAGCAGCAAAGAACCGTTCGCCGTCCTCGGTACGGAACTTGTGCCCTTCCTCAATCAGACCGCGTTCAATGAGCGTGGCGCGTGCCAACTTGTTGAGCTCAAAAACATCAGCTCGAAGATGGGCAAGCATCAGCATCGACTTCGAGGGATCGTAGTCGGCCGACCAGTCATCGATCATGCCTTTGATGACCTGATCCTTGAGCGGCATGCTGACAACGTGACCGTTGGCGCGATACGCGTTGATCGCTTTGGCGACATCGCCCCGTGCAAGATCCATGGACGCATCGCGCATCCACTGTTCGCGCTGACGGTAGATCGTGCCAAGTTCCGCGTAGCCCGTTCGGCCCGTCAGGGACCGAAACGCGGCACCGGCTTCGATCGGCTGCAGCTGCTCCGCGTCCCCGATCAGAATGAGCTTGGCTCCGGCCTTCGCGATCGTCTCGACAAAGACGCACATCTGCCGACTATCGACCATGCCCGCCTCATCAATCACAAACACGGTCTTTCTATCCGGAAGCCCCTCACCCCGCGCCCACGACAATTGCCAGGACGCCAGGGTGCGCGATGCGATTCCAGCTTCCTTCTCCAGCCCCTCGGCCGCCTTGCCCGCCAGGGCGGCGCCGGCGACATGATAGCCGTTCGACTCCCAGACCTGACGGGCGGCTTTCATCATCGTGGTCTTGCCCGCCCCTGCCCGGCCGACAACGGACGCCATTCGCTCATCGGCCGTGATGCGCTCAATCGCAACACGCTGTTCATCGGAAAGCTGCTGGATCTTGGAAAGGACCGCGGCGCGAGACCGCTCATCGACGCCATGGGAGGAAGCGGAAACAAGGTGATCGGCCCGCCGCGCCATCTCCGATTCGAGCCGCATCATCTCCCGGCTGGTGAGCTTCGCCGGTTCCATTTCGCAGGTTTCCGGATCAACCGCTTCGACGGCGAGCTTCACGACATCCGGGGAATTCAGAACGCGCGCCAGCAGGTCCTGGAACTTACCCGGATCGTCCACATAGCGATGAAGGTATTTTGCAATGTCCCGCTCATCGAAAACGCTCTTCTCGCGTGTGATCGCATCAATGACAATTTCCGGGCGGCGTTTGATACGCCGAACGTTCTCCAGGCAACTTTCCGCATGCCAGACCGCTCGTTCCAGATCGGCTTCACGTCCTTGGGCTTTGGCTTCTTTGGCAATGTTGCGAGCCTGAACTCCGATCTTGGATGTCGGGCGAAGCTCGATCCCCTGAGCCTCATAGCTGCGGTGATCGATCCGCGTTTCCTGGCCGGCTTGCTCCAAACTCTTGTTTGCATGCGTGGCCCAAAGCTCCCGCCACTGTTTCAGCGTTTCCTTGTCGCCAGCCCATGCCTTGTACTGGATCTTGCCGTTCTTCTGACCTCCCGCCCGAACCGGTTCTCCTTTCGCATCGAGAAGCGTTTCCCACTTCGACCCGAACCCCGCCTCCGTCAAAGGAGCCATCGTCAGCATGACATGGACATGCGGATTGTTTTCTTTGTCGTGATAGACCCAATCCGCAATCATGCCTCTCGATGTGAAGGCTTCGCGGACATAGCCTTGGACGAGGGCAACGTTCTCTTCGCGGCTCAATTCCGACGGCAGCGCGAACACGATCTCGCGGGCAAGCTGCGCATTGGCGCGGGTCTCATGCGCCTCGACCGCATTCCAAAGAGCCTCGCTCGCGCCGGCGACACTCCGCCCGTCGATCAGTGTCCGGAACCACTGTGGCGTCTGATCCGGCAGCGCCAGTTCCTCATGAACCAGATCGCCGTCCTTATGGGCGTAGTTGAATTTCTTGTGGTCCAGATCGTTCGATACCGTCATCTGGGTACGATGCCGGTATGCCGCCGCCGCGACACTCGACCGGCCTTCGCTCCGGGAGATCACCTGAACATGGAAATGATAGATGGCCATGGAGGGCGCTGAACCTGCGGGCGGCGATGATGGGGGCGAACGGTGGCGGGTTGAAGCGAGCGAAGCGAACAGCCAAGCCTCTGAAATTCATTTCAAGGGCCTGGCGTCAAACTTCGCGACAGAGTTGCGAAGACACTTGACGCTTAGCATACCGGGATTGTATCCACAATCCTATAAGTGCGCATTGGTAAGTTCTGCTTGAAAGCAGTCCTCTTAATGAGCAGCCGCCATGCGGCGGCTGGGCGCAAGCCCATCTCTTCGGTTTCAAGTCGCGAAGCTCATTTTCTGAAAAAGGCATTTCCAAACATGTTTGGCTGGCTCATTCGCAGAAAAGCGCAAACACAGGTCACTCCACCCGCCCCCACCTCTGAACGACAAGCTCCAAAAGTCGAAGCCAACCCAAAGGCGGCCTCGACACTGAAGACCGAAACACGCTCTTTTTCACTGGAGAGGGTCAGGCTTCAGAATGCGATGGGCTTTAAGGTCAGCCACGACGATTTGCCTGACAGCTTCCCGCTTCACTATTTCACCAAACGTCCTTTGCCGAATGGATCGATTGCGCTCTTTCCCGGCACGTGGGGAGCGGAAACACTGGAAATCAATCTGCCCATCCGGACGACGGAACAAGCCGACGCCCAGGAGGCGGGAGCGCAGGTAGAGAATGAAAGCGCTCTCATCGATCTGAGGAAGGTCGATAAGATCCCTGCCGAGCTGGATCTCTTCTTGCCGCTCTTCGCCAAAAGCGAAATCCAGCCACTCATGATTGACATGATCCCCGAAACCTCCTTCGGCGCATCCCTCGCAAACATCCTTACGCAAGGGAGCTGGAACGCGTTGCGGCTTGAGGCTACCGCGCGAAGCGGCGGCTGTTGTCAGGTCTGCGGTGACAAGCCCCAATCAATCGAGTGTCATGAGCTGTGGGAGTATCACACTCCGAAACGCCGCGACGCTGTATCGGATACGCGCGGCGTTCAAACTCTCGTAGCGTTGCTTTCCTTATGCAAGGCTTGTCACCGGATGTTTCATCCGTGTCGCGCTGATGCGCACGGCCAGTCTGACGAAGTGTGGGAGCGCATTGCCTGGGCAAACCGCTGGACGGGCGAACAGACTGCCGCCTATTCCCGTATCGTTCAAAAGATCTGGCAACGGCGATCTGCGATCACTTGGGATCTTGATCTAAGGCTGGTTCGCAATTGGGAACTTGTAGTCAGAAAGGCGAAAGTCAATATGCTTGATGACGGCCGTCTCCAGGATCTCATATCGGATCGCATCACCGGTCTGCTCGGCGTCAACTGGCGCTTTTCCAAAGAGAGCGAATTTCAAAAATCGTTGCCTCTTCCGGATTGGTTGACTGTCTAACCGACCTCCCGCCCGGATCTGGTTTACCACAGGCTACGGCTTTCTCTTCGGCGCTTGATGGGGAGCGCGTTCAAGCCTCCGCCCGCTCCGTCCGGTTTTCCTCAAAACCGGACTGCGGCCCTTCGGGCTGGAAAACCAGATCCTCAAAACCCGCATTTCGAAACCGATAGGCCCATCTCTTTTTACCTGAGCGGACTCCGCATGGGTTGAACGAACGGCTCCCGCTGCAACCCGTCTCGACACGGAGTCCCCGACCCGTTAAGAGCGAACCATGCCGCACCGGCAACCATTCACTTGAAGAGGATTATTTCATGGCTCCACGCACTGCCAAAACCGCCTCCGAACAGATCGACGACATCGAAGCACAGATTGCGAAACTGCAGCAGCGCAAAAAGGAAGTGCTCAAGAAGCAGTCCGAGCGCGTTGCCAAGCTCGTCATGGAGAGCGGCCTGGCCGATCTCGACATTGACGAGGCAGAGCTCTCCAAAGCTCTGAAAGATGTTGCTGCCCGATTTCAAAACCCGGCCACTCCACAAGCTCACACTCCGGCTCCGCAAAATTGAGGGGCAATTCCGAACTCTCGAAAATCGGATAAAGCGGGCTCGGTTCATGGACCGCAAGAAAGACGCAAGAGAGAAGATCCAGCTCGGCGGCCTCATCGTCAAAGCCGGACTTCGCGAAACCGACAAGGCCATCCTTCTCGGCATCCTCACCGATGCCGCGAAACAGCTTGGCGATACAAATCAGCGCGACAGATGGCGCGCGATCGGAAAGGCGGCGTTCAAGGATGACAGTCAAAAGGGCAATGTTGATGCTGATCCCGATAGCCCTCATGCTGGCGGCGGTGTGGGGCTTGAGCGGGATTGAGACGAAGATGGCCGCGCTCGCCACAAATCAAAAAGCCTACATGATGCTCGGCAGGATCGGGCTCACCCTCCCCTCCCTCGTCGCTGCCGGCCTCGGTCTCATTGTTCTCTTTTCAGCGCGCGGCAGCCTCGACGTTAGCTGGGCTGGCGTGGGCGTACTCATCGGCGGCCTGATGGTGTTCACCATCGCGGCGCTCCATGAGGTGCTGCGGCTGAATTCATTTTCGTCTCAGGTGCAGCCTGGGACAATCCTGCAATATGCCGATCTCTATTCGCTCAGTGGTGCAACCGGCGCGCTCTTCGTCGGCCTGTTCGGATTGAAGGTCGGCCTGAAAGGAAACACGGCGTTCGGCGTCAATCGGCCGAAACGCGTTTCCGGCCGACGGGCCATCCATGGCGAAAGCGACTGGATGGACAACGCGATGGCTGCAAGGATCTTTCCGGAGCAAGGCGGAATTGTCCTGGGTGAGCGCTACCGGGTCGATAAGGATAGCGTGACGGAGGTCAATTTCGATCCGCGCCATAAGGAGACCTGGGGCAAAGGCGGCAAGGCTCCCCTCGTTGCATTCGATCAGGGGTTTGGATCAACCCACGGCATCGTCTTTGCCGGATCGGGCGGCTACAAGACGACATCGGTAGTCATTCCGACCTGCCTTAAATATCCTGGTTCGATGGTCGTCCTCGATCCATCGACAGAGATAGCGCCGATGGTATCTGAGAGCCGCAGCGCGATGGGACAGAAGGTTATCTGTCTCGATCCAAAGGAATCTGACGTCGGTTTCAATGTCCTCGATTGGGTCGGACAGTTCGGCTCGTCAATCGAAGAGGACATTGCGACGGTCGCGGCCTGGCTCATGTCGGAAAAGCCGCGGCTTGCATCCGGCGCCGATGACTTCTTCCGCACCAATGCGGAACAGCTCATTACCAGCGTAATCGCGCATGTGGTCTTTTCCGATCAAGAGAACGCCACGGGAAGTCGGTCGCTGCGCGCCGTGCGGAGCATTCTGACGAAACCGGAGGAGAACCTGAAAGAGTTCCTGGCCGACATCCACGACACGGCTCCGACCGAGTTCGTGAAAGAGCTTGTCGGTCCGTTCATCAACATGACGCCTCAGACCTTCTCGGGCGTCTATGCGACCGCGGCCAAGGAAACGCACTGGCTTTCCTATGACAACTATGCGGCGCTGGTATCCGGCAACACGTTTGGAACGGATACGATTACCAACGGTCGGACGACGATCTTTCTCAACATCGATCTGTCCACTCTGGAAAATCATCCCGGCATGGCCCGTGTGATCATCGGTGCGTTCTTGAAGGCTGTCTATAACCGGGACGGCAACGTCAACGGCCGGGTGCTCTTCATGCTGGATGAGGCTGCGCGCCTCGGCTACATGCGCATCATCGAGACGGCCCGTGATGCCGGTCGCAAATACTGCATCTCGCTCTTGATGCTATTTCAGTCTCTCGGACAGATGCGGGAAGCCTTCGGCGGGAAAGATGCCACGTCCAAGTGGTTCGAATCCGCGTCCTGGGTCTCCTTCTCCGCGATCAACGATCCGGACACGGCCCGGTACATTTCCGACCGCTGCGGCATGACGACAATCGAGGTGGAACAGGTCAGCCGCTCCTCGCGCGGTGGTCATGTCACCCGTAACCGGTCCCGCCAGCTCTCTCAGCGTCCTCTCATCCAGCCGCATGAAGTTCTGCAAATGCGATCCGACGAACAGATCATCTTCACCAGCGGCAACGAACCACTGCGTTGCGGCCGGGCCATGTTCTTCCGACGGAACGACATGACCGAGAAAGTCGGCGCGTCCCGGTTTGGCAACTCAAGCCAGGCGAAGAACTGATGAAAAGCAGGATTATCAAACGTCCTATCGGGGTAGGTCCCTGGGGATAGAAGTTCGGCGATACCCTACCAAGACGGTCTGGCGCGCTCGATGCGCGCCAGGCTGTCACCATGATGAAGACTGCGAGAGGGCTTTCGCCCTCTCGCGATTGAACGTTTCAAAAGCCAATATCGAGAAATGCGGCTGTCCGGCCTGACGCCTCCAGAATGGCAAGGGCGCGCGGGTTGGCCTTCAGTGCCTCTTGAGCGGCGGCTAGACGATCCCACGGTTCAACGTTTTCAAAGACTTCCTGTTCGCCGTAAGCATCGACAAATCCGCAGTACTGCGGTTCCGTTTTAAGAGCGTCTAGTCGAAACTGCACGCTGGCGATCACTTGATAAGCCTCGCGGAGCTCGGCCCAGTAAGCTGCACTGCCGCCGTCGATGGTGTTGACTTGATTGATCATTGATTTGTCCTTTCGTTTTTCTGACGAAAGGTCCCCACTTCTGCACGACGAGGGAGTCAAGGACCGCGCAGCGGCCGGCGGAGCCGGTGAGTGGGGGAGCCGATTTTCTCGTGGACGCGCGCAGCGTGGCCGCGTGAAAATTGGGGGAACCGCTCATCCTTTACTCGTGAGGAGTTGGAGTACGATGGGCTTTCACAGAAGAAGCATAAACCTCCCGGCTGGGTGATGCCTCATCGGCAAGCGGAGCGCGCAGGGCGAAGCCCGGAGATCAATTGGGCCTTTCATCGGCCCGAAGGCCGGGGGATTAACCCCGGCGATCGCTGTTCAGATAGTCATTCGGAATGACGGCCTGAAGTGCATCGTCATCCTGATCCGGATACCGGCCGAGGTTCGCGTAGAACTTCGAGTGGCCCGTGTTGATGGTGAGCGAAAAGTACGGATCGCCGTTGGCGTTGTTTCGCTCCCAGATGCCACCGATATCGATGCGCTTGCCGGCTGGGCTCTTGGCATAGAGCCGGAACTTGGGGGCTTTCTCGTTGTCGCTGTGCAAGGCTTCGCCGGTCACATCGACGTCGAAGGCCAGAGTTGCAATGTTGCCTGTGAGCTTGTCACCGGCGAACTGGATGTAGTTGGTGAGGTTGTCGGTCATCTTCCGGTTCCTTTTGTTCGAATTGCCGATGGACAAAAAGAACGGCCGCCAAGAGCGCGGGCCGCACCCCGAAGGGACCGCAACGCCAGTGCAGGACCGCAGGGCGGGAAGAATTTGGGTAGCGAGGAGCCGGGAACCGGCGGGGAAATTCTTTGCGCCCAAGGTTGAGGACGAGCTCAAGGCCGTATTGTCCAATCGTCGGCATATTCGGATAGCTCCAATGGGAACCGGAAGATGACCGGCCCCCTGCCCTCTCCGCAATCTGTTTCGCCTGGCTAGCGGACTGGCCCGCCCTTGCCTCGCTCCGCCGACTTCGCTTGTTCCAGCTTGCGGGCTTCCTGTCGAACACGAACCTGCCCCTTGTCCAGCACTTTCAAGGTGCTCTTCACCCGCTCTATCTGTTTGGGATCGAGGCCGTGTTTCTGGGAGAGCTCCGCATGCCTTTCAGGCTTCATGTGCGCACGGATCTCCCTCAAGTCCGTGCCGAAGCGTTTTTCCAGCGTGGCCATCACCTGCCGGAGCTCGGCCTTGTGCGCCTCGGTCAACGGCATGGTTTCCTGAATGGCTTTCATCAGCGATTGGCTTGGCGCGCTGACCTCAACCCGCGCCTGGTCGACAACGGCGCGGCGCTCCTGGGCCATCGTCTTGCGGATCCCGTGCACCACGTTGATGTGGGTTTCCACGATGGCACGCAGGTTCACGGTACCGGCAAGGGCATTCCGGCGCGCAAGCCGCTCTTCGCGGCTGGAAGTTATGCCGCCTCGCCCTGCGAGTTTGCCGAATTTCTCGGGACCGTCCTTCAATTCATAAGCCAGCGAGGCATCGCCAAGTTTGCCCAGTTCTGCGGCGTCTTTCACCCGATTGATAACCTTTTGAGGATCCGCGAAGACGACCTTGAGATGGCGCTCCAGGCTCTCGGTCGATTTGATGGCAGCTTTTGAAACCGCAAGCCGGTCCTGCAGCTCCTCTCTCGTCACCTCGGGGCTGAGCACCTTTTCCGGCACCATGACGCCGGCGGCTTCATAAACGAGAGATTCAAGGCGCTCCTTGGTGGAGCTAAGAACACGTTCGGCATTCTGTGCCGGCGGCTGGCCCAGAATGGAAAAATCCGATTGGACCGTGATCGTGATTTCTGCATCGCCTGCCGGCAACCTGACAGGAAGGTCCGCCCGGTCCAGCGCGACGATGCCCTTTTCGGTCAACAGGCTGGCAACGCGGTCGCTGTGTCCCAGGATTTGACCGGTCAGGGTTTCGCCTGGACGGGATGCGCGTACATTGTAGTCGAACGGGTTCTCTCCAAGCCGTTCCAGATCCGAGAGTGCGCCCCGGATGGCCTCCCGCCGATTGGGATTTAGGGAGTCCTCGAGGAGATGTTGCATCAACGGGCTTTTCGGATCGTGGGTCGTCTCGATGGAGGCCTCGATCATGCGTGCCTTGGTGATGACGGATAAATCCACCTCGCGGCCATAGTGCTGACCGAGCATCGTAATGAAGGCTTCCTGGGCGCGGCCATTGCCTTCCCGAAAGGGGTGAACGTAGTTGAGCTCCGACAGCGCCAGGGCCGCCCGTCTGGCGAATTCTTCCGGGGTGGCCGATTTCATGACACTCTGGTCTTGAATCGGCTTCAAGGCTTCGTTCAAGCCCAATTCCAGACGGGAACCGTGCAAAAAGGACGTTCCGCCTTTCGATATGACGCCGATCGGCTCAACGCGCTCGCCATCAATGACAGGGCATTCGTTCCGGGTATGCCCTGCCCACTCGTAGACATCCTGAAAAATGAAGCGGTGTATGGCTTTTAAGTGAGCAGCGTCGAAGTTGCCCGAGGGGCCACGGCCTTGAACGACTTCTGCCATCCGCGAGGTCGTTAGCGCGTATTCGGCGGTCGTCAGATCACTTCGGGTTCTGAGGTTCAACTTGTTCCGCAGGACGCCTGAGCGCTCCGGATCCCCTGGAACGTCCGGATAGGTGTAAGAGCCTTTTTGTTCGTTGCTCAAACAGAATTCCTCACAAAAATAAGCCGCCCATTCCGGGGCGGCCTGGACCTTCTCTGAAGGGAATTCAGGACTTTTGAAAGCGGGCCATCATCTCGGCGCGGTGCTCTTCAATCGTTATGTCGCCGGCGACATAGCGAGCGTTGGCGTTTTCCAGAACCGGATCATGAACATAGCCCTGCCGTTTGTTCGCTGCGGTGGCTTGCTCAATGGCTCTGCGGCGCTGTTCCACGGCTTCCGGGGAACGATCTGGACGGGAGGAATGAACGTTCATGGGGTAGTCTCCAAACTACGGACCTAGCAACTGACGCCATAGAGAGCCTGAACCGGGAAAAGTTCCTAACTCTCTAACCTATAATAGCATTTTTGGCTGTCGAAGGCGAATGCCGAGCGTGTTTGCCGTTCATCTACCGAAGGTCCGGCCTTGCAAGCGAGCGATCGGCAAAGCTTATCCCGGATTTCGTCACCGAACGCGGATCTGGCAATCAAGACTTCCAATCAAACGAATGGATCGACAAGTTGCACGCCTGTCGGTTCAAAATCAGACGCGTTCCCGGTAACGACCCATCCGTTACGGGTCAAAGCCTGAGCAGCAATCATCAGATCAGCGCCGTTGTGACCAATTCTCGCGGAGAGCTCACCCCAACATAAGGCATCTGATGCGGTAAACTCCAACAACCGGTCTCCAAACATTGAAACCGTCCGGTCCAACCACTGACGAAGATGCTTGGCAAAATCCATATTCCGCCGTTCCTGAAGCCGGATTCCTCTTTCAATTTCGCCAAGCGTGACAACGCTCACATAGAGCGTTTCCTCCGGCTTATCCGACAACCAGGCAGCGACCTTGGGCGCTCTTTCCGCACGCCTTGCGGCAGTAATCACGTTTGTATCCAGAACATAGATCAAAATTCGACATCCCGGGGCGTTACCTTTGATCGCTCAATGCCCTCTCCCGGGAAGCTGAGGACATGGTCTGCAAAGCTCTCGCGCCGCCCCTTCGCTTCTCTGAGAAGCCGGCGATACTCTTCCGAGGAAATAACGACGACAGCTGGTTTGCCTCTGCGGGACACTTCCTGAGGCCGGCCAGCCATTGCGGCTTCAACCACAGCGCTGAATCTGTTCTTTGCATCTTGAAGAGAAATCATCTCGCCCTCACTAACTGGCTAGCTATCTAGCTAGATAGCATTTTCTTCATCGATTTCCAAGTCTATCGTGTGGTCAGCGCAAGTTTTCGCCGCCCGGTCCGCGCGTCCACCGCCTCACACCAGCCCATGCAGAGACTTGTGAAGGTGGAGTTTGCCCTCCCCTGCCCTGTCAATCATGGCGCGGAAATACCCGCCGGGCGAAGCAATGTGCTCCGGATCCCGCAGCGCCTTCTCTGCGACAACCACAAGGCAGGCCGCGGCCAGATATCTGCCTTGCCGCTCGACAGCGAGCTGATATCCGGCTGGACTTAGGCCGATCAGCAGGCGCAACTGTTCAGCAGCTCCACAAAGGGCTGGCCAACTGTTCAAGTTGATCCCGGTTTCTGCCTGTACCGATGAACATGCCGACTGGATGAGTCCTATGGAAACGCCATCCAGGTTGGTTTCGGGTAATTTGCTTGGTCCTGCCCTGCCCGCTTGCGATTTCGGCCGTTGTGTTTCCGAGCGACCGCCGCAAGGCTCTTTTTCAAGAGCCATTTCAACGGCGAAGCCGTTGTCAGAAGGAAACTTAGTGTCTTGCTCGTTAGAGCAAGTCCGCTGAGAATTACTTCTAAGAGAGTCGGTTTGGGTTGTAATAGATAAAGGGCTGACATCAATGTCACCCGCGGATGACAATTTATCCTTTATTTCCAACGAGTGGGCGTCATGGAGAGCCAGAATTTCCGTGTAGATCGTTTCCAGGATCCCCGCCTTTTCCACGACAGTCAGTTCATCCCGGTTCACAACTGAATGGGCCCGTGCTGCAAAGCCGTGAAACTCCGCAGGCTCCAATTCGACCACGTCGGCGATCGCCCGTGAAAAGCGCGTGACGGCCCGCTTGGCTTCCTGCTCTGCCTTAATCCGGCGCTGGAACGCATCCGCCTGAGCCTTGAAGGCTTCCAAGTTGAAGCATGCAGGCGTGAAGTCGAGCCCGTAGGCCTGCGCGAAATCTCCGTCTGAACCGCGGTACATATAACGGCGCCCAGTCGGGCTGTCCCGATAGGCAAGCACTCCGGCTTCGACGAGCTTCTTCAGGCAGCGGGTGACGGTGCGTGTGGTGCGCCGTGTGTATTCGGCGAGCCGTTGATTTGAGATCGCCACCACCGGCCGTTTCCCTGTCTGGAAGTCGTCCGCCTGGACGAGGCCCAGGAGAATATCCAGGACATGGTAGGCCGTGCCATCAATACCAAGCGCCGGCGCGACGCGTTTCAGAACCAGGGAGATTTCCTTTTTGGTGACCTTCGGCCGATCCTCCTGGGACGCCAGATGCGCGCTCGCAAGGATCCCGGCAGACACCTTGCGAAAACTCGCAATCTGCTGAGACGAAGACATAAGTCCTCCTTTGCCGGAAGCGCATAAACGCGACCGGACACTGAGTGTTCAGATGCGAGACAAGCAAAAAGACGCAAGAAATCGTGCTCTGCTCAAAGACAGAACTTGCGTTGCGCTACAAGTGATTCTATGATTTTAGCTGCTACACATAGAGCATAGGCACTCGTGCTTATCTCAAGTTTGGACCCGCCCTTGTGGCGGGTTCTTTCGTTTAGAGCCTCATTTACTCCCCCCTCTCTTTCATGTAATCCGCATAGAGACTGTTCAGTTGAGCCTTCAAAAACTCATCGAATCCTGGAGCTTTAGCTCCATTTACGGTGAACGTAGTGCCGCTTTTGGTCGATCTGATCGTCACCGGTACGTGCTCAACATGTTGGACCACCATCTTTGGTTTTTTCGGCTTTATTGCTTTCTTCGCGCTGCGAAGCACGAATTCGAAACGCTCGTCCGAAGTCAGCTCTGCGATGTTGTCCGCGGACAACATTTCTCGAAGTGGCTTCCAATCAACCAATTTTGCTAACTCAGCAAGTTCCATCCATTTTCGTCGCCCTGTACCAGGAGCGGCGCCAATCGCAACAATCAATTCGACGGGCAATTCTCTGATCAGCTTGATCATTTTTGATACAGCCGCTCTGTCCACTTTGAGCGCAGATATAATGACATTCCGCTTGAACTTTTGGTCTTCCAATCGCGCTGCAAACAACGCACGTTCTATATAGGAAAGATTGGTTCTGGCACTGTTTTCCTGCCCTTGAAGAACGACCAGTTGCTCATCGTTCAACTCCCGAACGACAGCCTTGACCTTTCGATTGAGGCTTCTGGCCGCCCGAAGTCTACGATGGCCGAATGCCACCTGCATGCGACCCTTTTGAGCCGGGTTTGGACGAACAAGGATTGGTACTAATTGCCCGTGCTCATCGATTTGTTGAACAAAGTCCCTCTCGACTTCCGGGTCCGCTTCCAAACGGTCGCGAACAAATGAATCGTCTATTTGAGAGGGATCCAGTTCAACGACCTTTTGTCCTTCCAACAGTTGCCGTTCTAATTCACTAGCACGGTCCATCTGACTTGAGAGTGAGCCAAGAGTTTTTGCGATGCCTCCAACCGGTGAACTTGACCGTCTATTTGGCGTGATGCCCGCCAGTGGGCGATCCGATTTATTTGGATCCCCTTGGATTTCACCATCCTCGTCCGACGAAAAACTGATCAGGTCTTTGCGTGCCATCCCTTACCTCCGTCCCCAAGTCACGTTTAAGAGGTCTTCGATTTCCTGGTTCACGAGAGACATAGATTCCATTGCGCGATCATAAGTACCGCGCACAAATTGGCTTCTTTCGACTTCATACAAAGTTTGCTTGGTAACACCGGCATCAGAAATAGCAGTAGATTTAAGCATCGCATGTTGAAGCATGCGATTTCCAAATATTGAACGCATAAACCCGGTCATCTGGCTTTGTGGTCCATCGTTTGGTTCGAAGCGAGTAACCAAGTAACGCATCCAATCATAGCTGGTACGCCCTCCGGCCTTTTCGACAACACTCATCAATTCAGCTGTCATAGAAAGAAATTGGGACATAGACATAACGTCCAACATCTGTGGATGTACGGTGATCAATACTCCTGTGGCCGCACTTAAGGCCGACATCGTTAGAAAGCCAAGCTGAGGTGGGCAATCAATGACTACAACGTCGTAATAGCTTTCAACGCTTGTCAGCACCTCCCCTATTCGGGCGAAAAACATGGACGCTGAACGTCCTTCAGACATTGCTTTGGGCGTTTCATGCTCGAATTCCATCAATTCAAGATTGCCTGGAACAATATGGAGGTTTGGCGTATATGTGGATCGAATGATTTCGCTTAAGGCTCGAGGGTCTTCATAACGGATAGCACCGTAAAGCGTTTCTCCCTCGTCGACATCTAGTTCGGGTTGATGTCCGAACATCGCTGACAATGATGCTTGTGGATCAAGGTCAATTGTTAAAACGCGGTATCCACGCAACGCCAAGAACTGAGCCAAATGAGCAGATGTGGTGGTTTTTCCGGAACCACCTTTGAAGTTCATTACAGTGATAACCTGAAGCTTTTCATCTCCCCGACGGATCGGCACATATTTTGGCGTGCCATTTTTCTCGTCCAAGACCTGACGTATATGATCCATGTCCTCGACAGAATATGTGCGCCTACCGTTCTCGTTTGGTTCGGGGCCATGCCCATCAGCGGCGACCTGACGTAAATAGCCTTCCTTAATGCCAATCAATTTAGCTGCTTCTGCAGGCGAAAATCTTCGGATAGTCTTTTGAGAAGCAGGTGGAAAGATTTTTCGTTGATGTATCTGCAATTGATGAGCGAGCTCATTCGCGTCCGCCGAAAGTGTCGTTGGCAGGTGTTCAGCAGCACCTTCAACCAGAAGATTGGTGTCCATCTCGAAAAATCCTCGAACTGCGCATTTTTGAAAACTACGCCTCAAACTGCGCTGTTACAATATGCTCCGATTCGTTACCAATTTACAAACGCTTAACCAAGTGCATTTTTCAGCCTAGTTTCGACAAGAACTTCGCATTGTTGTCCGCGGACAACTTTTTGGAGTCACCCGGCACATTTCCTTCAACCTTTTGCCGCCAAAGTGACAGCACTTCCTCGTCGAGCCAAGCATCTCTGTATTGACAAACGCACGTGGATGATGGCCGATGGCAACGTTACCAGGGGTGCCCCGGCAAGGGGCTGAGATACTGCTGGGCCGTTGATTGATGGCAGCGCAGTGACCCGTTGAACCTGATCCAGTTCATACTGGCGTAGGGACGGTGCAAGCGCTGCAGTACGACGTTGCCCAGAATCCGGAGCGTCATGGCGTCTTTCCATCATTCCGGCTTCGAACTGGGTCTCCAACTTGAAAGATTGGAGCCTCAGAATGAACATTGCCACCAAGACTATTACGCCCGAAATCACCAAGGGGCCGCTGCCTGCCTCTACAAAGGTTTACAAGCCGGGCGAAATTCATCCCGATATCCGCGTACCAGTGCGCGAGATCGCAGTCCATCCGGCCGCCGGCGAACCGCCCGTCACGGTCTATGATGCCTCCGGTCCCTATACCGACCCGACCCAGGCGATCGATATTGAAATGGGACTGCCGCGCCTTCGCGCCGAGTGGATCGCCGCCCGCGGTGACACGGAGGAATATGAGGGCCGCATGGTCAAGCCGGAAGACAACGGCTTTGCCACCGGCGAGCGCCTGACACTGCAATTCCCTAACCTGCAGAAACCGCGCCGCGCCAAAGACGGCAAGACCGTCACCCAGATCGCCTATGCCCGCGCCGGCATCATCACGCCAGAGATGGAATTCATCGCCATCCGGGAAAACCTTGGTCGCAAGGCTGCAAACGAAAAGCTTCCCCGTGATGGAGAGAGCTTCGGCGCGGCGATCCCGGATTTTGTTACACCGGACTTCGTCCGCGAGGAAGTCGCCCGCGGGCGCGCGATCATCCCAGCCAATATCAACCATCCGGAAGCGGAGCCGATGATCATTGGCCGGAACTTCCTGGTGAAGATCAACGCCAATATCGGCAACTCTGCCGTCACCTCGTCGATGGCGGAGGAAGTCGAGAAAATGGTCTGGGCGACTCGCTGGGGCGCCGACACCGTCATGGACCTATCGACCGGGCGCAACATCCACAACATTCGTGAATGGATCATCCGGAATTCGCCGGTTCCGATCGGCTCGGTGCCGCTCTACCAGGCGCTGGAAAAGGTTGGCGGCATTGCCGAGGACCTTACCTGGGAAGTCTTCCGCGACACGCTGATCGAGCAGGCCGAACAGGGCGTCGACTATTTCACCATCCATGCCGGTGTCCGGCTCTCCTACATTCCGCTCACCGTCAACCGCGTTACCGGCATCGTATCGCGCGGCGGTTCGATTATGGCCAAGTGGTGCCTGCATCATCACAAGGAGAGCTTCCTTTACGAGCATTTCGAGGAGATCTGCGACATTTGCCGTGCCTACGACGTTTCCTTTTCACTTGGTGACGGCTTGCGTCCGGGCTCGATTGCCGACGCCAACGACGCAGCGCAGTTCGCCGAACTGGAAACGCTCGGAGAGCTGACGAAGATCGCCTGGGCGAAAGACTGCCAGGTCATGATCGAAGGCCCTGGTCATGTGCCGATGCACAAGATCAAGGAGAACATGGACAAGCAGCTTGCGGTCTGCGGCGAGGCGCCGTTCTACACGCTCGGACCGCTGACGACCGACATCGCGCCGGGTTACGACCATATCACCTCGGGCATCGGTGCCGCGATGATTGGCTGGTTCGGCACGGCGATGCTCTGCTACGTCACGCCGAAGGAACACCTCGGCCTTCCCGACCGCAATGATGTGAAGACCGGTGTCATAACCTACAAGATCGCCGCCCATGCCGCCGACCTCGCCAAGGGTCATCCGGCAGCGAAGGTCCGCGACGACGCCCTGTCGCGCGCCCGTTTCGAGTTCCGCTGGGAGGACCAGTTCAACCTCGCGCTCGATCCGGAAACGGCCCGTTCGATGCATGACGAGACCTTGCCGAAGGAAGCCCACAAGGTCGCGCACTTCTGCTCCATGTGCGGTCCGAAATTCTGCTCCATGCGGATTTCCCACGATATCCGCGACGCTGCTCGTCAAGAGGGCATGGAGGCGATGGCAGTCAGATATCGTGCTGGCGGCGATCTCTACATGCCAAAGGATCTGTAGTTCATTCGCAGAGGGGAGGGGAGATTCGAGGGGAGGGGTTTAGGGCTCCCTTCGCCCGATGGCCTACCGCTCGATGCGGTAGGCGAGCGGAATGGGCTCCAAAATCGGTATTTTGATAAAAGGCCTTTGCTCAGCTATTCCGGGAGCGGTCCTGCGGCACCGTTTCACGGTTTTGTCACGCTTGGCCGCCGTTTTTCACGTTTGCACACTACCGGCCGATGTCGCGAGGACATCCGATTGCCTGTTTGACATCCATCATTTGGAAAATTCAGAGAATTGACTTATATTCTTGTCCGGAGTGGGATGGCAGGTTTCCCCGCCGCCCCCTTCCCTAAAGTATGAATTGGACCCGGATTTCGATTTGCAAGGTCGTCCGGGTCTTTTTCACTTTAAGGGTAACGCTGATAGGCCAATGCCACATCGTCGTTACCTCCGGTTTGAGAGCAAGGCTGTTGCCTCAGCCGGGCTAGCCAATCCGGCCCGGTCGCGCCGCTTGCTCTGCGCTGCTGCTTTTGCTGCTCAAAACTGAATCAGGTTTCCTCTTTGTAGAGCGCTAAAACTCTCGGGTTCGTTAACTGGTCGTGCGTTGTCTCAAATGTGGCACCGTCCCATTCAATCCACGCTTCCCAACCGGTCGGCGTCGCTCTGCCGTACCATACTCGAACGCTAATCCGATTGTTCGGCAATTCTTCGACTATGGAAACTGTGTGCGTGCCGCCGAGGCCGGAATCAATGTCATAGACTTTGACTTTTCGTATCGGTCCCATGGTTCCCCTCACAGCAACGCAAGTTGTTCGGCTGGGCGAAGTGGGACGACCGGGACCGGCAGGGCGCTTAGGCGCTCCTGCACCTGACCTTGCCGGGCGCGATCCTGGGCAAACTCGTAGCAGGCAATTTCGCAAATGATCGAGGTATCCTTCCAATCGTCCCTGTACATCGAGGTATCGACGCCCGCGCCTTCATACATGTGGAACCCTGACAACTTCTGATATTCAGCCGCAGGACCGGTTTCAACCCTCTGAAAGCATTGCGCGCCGGAATATCGGAAGGCGGCGGACGCTTGCGGGACGATGAATGCGCCCCGATTGGCCAGTTCGGCCGCGATGTCGATCACGTGAAACTCAAACTGGCGGCCACGATAGCGCGGTCCATTGCCGGCGCGCTTCACGGCACCGAACGGCGGATTGGACACGGCCACGTCAAAACGCTCTCCACCAAGCTCCCTTTGCCAGTCCCTCCAGTCAAAGACATCGGCGCAGATCCAACGAGCCTCCGGCAGCAGCTTTCTGCCCACCTCGACATATCGGGGATTCAGCTCAACGCATGTCAGGTCCGGGCAATTGTCGGCCCATTTCGCGCGGTGGTGCAGGAAGTAGGACAGGATTCCGATCCCGGCGCAAAGATCGATGACGCGGCTGCCAGCGCCCCCGGCATCGATGGAGAAGTCTGCAGCCAGCCCCCAGGGCGTAAAGAACGCCCCGGATGCTCCGTTGATGTGGTTCGCGCCTTCGTGCCAGTTCTGAAACACGAAGTCTTTTTCGTCTTCGCTCAAGCGATCCTTGGTCAGGACCGCCTCGGCCTCCGCGTGGGCCTTGCGCTGCGATTTGGTGAGTTTCGCCATGGCTTAAAACTCCCCATCTACAACGATGATGGGTTCGCTCTTGTCCATGCGAATATTCAAACCTGTCAGGCCGATTCCGATCAGGTCCGGGCCTTCGAAGTTGGTCAATTCAGGATCCATCACAGGCCGGTAAACCGTGATCAGCTCCGCGATCTCCTCGACGGTCATGCGAGGCTCGGCAATGTCTCCGTGCTCATCCCTGCCCACGATGACAAGGTTTCCGGCAAACGGATTTGGAAAGTCCTTGAGGCGAACGATTGTATGAAGACCGTCTGTCAGGCCGTTGTCGTCCACGAAGACATCGTGATTGTCATCGAGGCGGGCGACATCGAAAAAGCTGCACTTGATGCGCTGTTTGACTTCCGCAATGTAGTTTGCCCGGCTTAGGGAGATATTGGCCATTGCCCCGAAAAAGGCATCGTAAAAATAGGCCGTGACGAACTCGGATTTGTTGGTCATAGAGCGATCCCTCAACCTGCGAGGCCGACACAGCAAGCGACCAGCCCGAAGCTGAACAGGCTCACGCTGACAAGCGCGCAGAATTCTTTGATAAACATCTATTTCTCTCCTTCTTCCCGTGGAACGCGGGTTCTGTCCCCGAAAGGGCAGGAGCCCGGCTCCTGCTCCTGAGACCTCGGCGGCGAGAGTGTGGGGGAGGGGGACAAGGGGAAAAAACGGAGGGGACTCCCCACCTATTTCAAGTGCTAATTTCACTTGTTTCGATCCTTGATTTCCCGGCTTCTCCCGCTGCCTTTCTGCGAGGGTTCGCAGCGCTGCGCTGCAACCCTTGCCTCGCGGCGAGCAGCGGGTGTGCAAGCGGAGAGGTCCTTCGCGGGGACCCTGCTGCACGAAGCGTGGAACGCGCGTAGGAAGCTGGGCGGAAGGCACCTTGAAGCGCGCCGAGGGCGGAGCCCTAAGCGTTTTCGAAGGAAGATGTGGAGCGTGCTTTGCACGCGATTCCATTGTTGGCGGCGCGTTGCGCCGCATCGCCGGCCGGGCTCTTCGCTATTTGGGGCTTCGCGCTCGTCCGGCAATCACCTATGCAGCCAGGACCTGTGGCTTTCTATCCTTGTCGAACAGCTCTCCGCTTTCCAGCATGGCGCAGGCGACGCCTATCAGACGACTACCGACCGAACGTAGAGCGCGAGCATGAGAATGCCCTCGTTTGCGCATGTCACTGTACCGGTTCCGGGAATGGAAATCGTGCAGCACAGCTATTCGTGCCCAATGGAATACAGCCGTTCGAAGCCTATGCGGGCAGGACTGGCGCATCGCGACAATATATTGTTTCCCGCTACGCCGGGTCACCGGCGCTACACCCGACAGGGCTCGAAGAACGTTGGCATCCCGTCGGCGAACAGCTTCAGGCGCTTCTGAAAGCAATGCCGCCAGGACGATTGGCCCGATGCCAGGCAGAGATCTCAATATCTCCGGATCACAACGCGTATCCGGGTCTGTTGGCTCGGTCGAGGGTAACTCGGCAACCGCGGCACACAGACGTTCAAGGTGCTTCATGCCGATCTTCATTTGCTGCATTACCAGCCGAAGACGGGCAAGGATGACTTCGCAATGGGCGACGCAGGCCTCCGTAACCCCAGGTGCGACGGAGATTGGTGTCGAACGAAGGTGAGCAAGCAGGGTATCCGCCGTCCATTTTCTGACCCGGCACCTTTTTAACAGTCGTGCGATCGTGGCCTGCCGAACGTTCCGCGCTTTCGCTGGCGTCGGCACAAGTTCCCACAAGTCCAAGACCCAACCTCGCGCCCAATCTTCCGACAACTCAATTACTTGCGGGTAGTAGCGCCAGAGTTGATGACGAAACCGGTTGGCCAGCCGGTTCCGCTCAGCCGAAAGATCCTCAACCATCCGAGACCATTCCCGAAGTTCAATGACCGTTGGATGAACAGGCCTCAGGAAGCGGTAAAACCGCGCGTCAGTTCGCAAAGAGTCAGCCAAAACGTAGGCATCCAAACGATCATCCTTGGCTCCTGCCACGGTGAAGCGGTCACGGAGCCGGTCGAGCTGTTTCGGATTGATGGCATGCACCAGGAAGCCAGCGTCCATAAGATGTTCAACGACCGGCCCATGGGGCACTTCTATACCGACGGCGACATTCTCCGGTTCCTGACCTGTGACCGATCTTATCCAGGAGGCAAGTTCCGCAAGCCCGTCACCACCGTGCGAGAATGCACGATGACCTAACTTCTCCCCGTCTACATCGAGGGCATAGGCATAGTGGGTCGCCGAAGCCCAATCCACGCCCACATACGCTGCAATCGTATTTTCCATGAATTCTCCTTCGTAGCTCGAACGGGCGGCCGCGAACCTCGCCGGACCTGTTCTGGCGCTCGAAGGCGCAACTCCCCACGGGGCGTCGATCGCGGCCAATCCAACGGGGCACTTGTCCCCTCTAGGCGCTCGCGGCGCAGTATCACCAGGTTACTCCCGAAGGACTGGCCCGCAGGTCGATCTATACCACCCCGCGAGGAGCGTTTTGATTGGAACAGGGATCGCCCACCGGGACGGCCAGGTGTGGATCCGCGGGCCCGGCCGGCACGCGGATCTGCGCCTGGTCCTGCACGAGGGAGCGACGCCGGCGTGCCGGCTGCGTGAGTGAGGAAGGATGGGGAGACCGATTTTTGCCCTTGGTGGGGGAGGGGGAGCGGCGTTTCCCCTCTCCCGGCAGGGGTGTGATGACCGCCTGCAGGGCGGCCTATTTGAGGATGGCAAGCGGAGTGCGCAGGGCGACGCCCGGAGGTGGGAGGATCGTCACCGGATGGCCGAGACGGGCGCTTGCGCCTGGCTCGGGGAGCGCAGCGACTAGAGCCGTGCCCAAAGGGTGCCGCCCGAACCTATTTACTTAGTAGTATAACGAGCCTAAGAACGGTTCTTCACTTACATTTAGGTAATTGGCGAAAAGGAATTCTTATGTCCGAAGCTGCTCAAAACGACATCTCTCTTGAGCCTGATTTCGTTGATCTGACGGCGGACATAGTTTCGGCCTATGTGAGCAACAATACGGTCGCCTCGGGCGATCTGCCGGCGCTGATCGCAACCGTTCACGCGGCGCTGTCATCCACCGTTCAAGAAGCTTCGGAGCCTGTTGTTGAAGAGCTGAAACCTGCGGTTCCGATCAAAAAGTCCGTGACCAACGATCACATTATCTGCCTGGAAGACGGCAAGAAGTTCAAATCCCTGAAGCGGCATCTGCGGACCCACTACGACCTGACGCCGGAAGAGTATCGAGCAAAGTGGGACTTGCCGACGGACTATCCGATGGTCGCGCCGAGTTATGCGGCTGCCCGATCCGAGCTTGCGAGAAAGATGGGCCTAGGTCAGAAGGGTGCGCGGAAGACAAGAAAGCCCCGTTCCAAGTCTTGAGGATCCAGTCGGCTTCAATCGCTGTCGGTTTTGGGTTCGCTGGCGCTGTCCCGCAAGACTCGAATTCCATGCCGCAATAGTGTCCGATCCTTGGGACTGTCGCTCATCACCGTTCGGAAAGCGTCGTGTCCAATTGATATCTTTTGCGTCGCGACCAGAAGCTCAAGTGGCTGTTTTCCTTCGCGGTCCCAGGTTTCGACCCGGAAATGCAAGCCTCGAACGAATGGGTCGGAATCGGTAATGAGCATGCGATCGGCAACCAAAACGGCGGTTTCCGGGGAAAGCAGTACTGGTTTCTGTTTGCCGATAGCTTGTTCCAGGATCATGCGAGCAAGCTGATCGACGCTTGCCCACTTTCTGCGGTATTCAGCCATTAATCGGTTGCTCGGTCGCGTGATGGATCGATCACATAGAATGTTCTCTTTTTGTTTCTGTGACAATTCAAATTGTAGGCCGCCCATCTAGCTGTCGCTGCTCGTCAGGCCAGTCAGAGATCTGAGCTCCCCGGCAAGCGTTCGAAGTTCATCCTTATGGTCCCGGACCCATTCGAGAGTCCGGAGGGCGCATTTGAGCCGGAGAATGTGTTCCTCCTCCTCGCTGGCCATATGGCCGCGCAGGCTCGAAAACCGTTGTTCGCGCTTTTCAAGAACATCGCGGATTTCATCGATCTGGGCGTAAATGGACCGTTCCGGCACGACAGACCCTCCAATTATCGTTCGCGTTGAACGAATTGGAGCCGCTTAGCGCGGATCGCCTCGGCGAGTTTTCTCAAGATCTGCCCAACGAAGGCGTGGCTGAATTTTCCATAGGATATCGTCAGCGGATCATAGCTGATCGGCTCAACATGAAAAGATCCGGGCAGAATGTCCGTATTGGCTTCATCAAGGAGGATCCAGCAGGGGGCGTCACCCTTGAGCTTCAGGCGTTTGCGTTCGGTTTCCGGAACGCGCAAGCACAAGCGGCCGACGCCTGGATCTTTCGTTGTGAGGGGAAACAAAACCACGTCGCCACTTTTGGACGTCAATGGAACGACAACGCATGCCGGCCGTGCCTTTCGGCCTTGTTCCTCGCCTTTTGCGTTTTCTCTTGACCAAAGGAAGCTATAGGAGATGACCAGACCAGTTTCCGGATCAATCATCTGCGCCTGTTCCTTGCTCATATTGGTCTGCCAAGGCCAGAAGCCCGTCCTCGACGTCGGCAGGCATCGTCTCCAGCGTCACGGCTTTGCGGGGATCCTTGGTGCCCTGCAAACGCTCATAATCTTCGAATGCCATGAGAACGAATCTCGGTTTGCGGTGATGGGTGATGCAGACGGGTTCCCGCCTGGCTGCATCAGTTACGTCGCCGACGTGTTTGTTGAGATCGGCGGTCGTGAAAGTTCGCATCGGAAACTCCCTTAAAATCCAAATTTTATTGATAATATGGATATTCTGGAATTTCAAGATGTGAGGCACAGTCGTGCAGATATGAATCAGCTCTATGTTTGAGGGCATGGCGTTGATTTCCCGCCAGACAACGCCATACCGGTACAACACTGAAGCACAGGGCGGAAACAAAAAGCCTCCGGGCGTTCCGGAGGCTTAGCGGGGACTGATGATTTTTCGAGGAAAATCAGGCTTTATTGTTGTGTTGATTGTCGTCCAAACAACTTAAGAATGGCTTTAAGGCCATTCGTCAGAGCAGGGAAGAAAGCCCGCACGGGCTTGCCGCTAAACAGAACCGATTGCCGGCCGCTCGATGCGGCTGGCAATCGGCCCCCGCCGCGCCGACCTGGTTAGTGGCGCCAATTACGACGGCCATATTTGCGCCCGTCGATGATGATGCGGTCCTGCTGATCGATGGGCGTTCGGGCGTGGCAGAGGACTCCGGCTTCATCAAGGCGGTAAACGACGCAATCGGAATCCCCGAGTGCATAGACCACAAAGCACCACGGGCCTTTCCCGTCTTCGCGATCCTGAAACCATCCGTTCATGTTCCGGCACTGCCAACGCCCGGCCCACCATGTGGCTCCGGGCTGTCCTTTGTCTGTGCGCTGGAAGAGTTCAAGCTGAAGCATGATCCTGTCCCGTGAGCTTTCGTTGGAAAGGGAAGCCGGTCGCGGGAGGAGAGGCCCGCGACCGGCGACGGCTGATTATTCAGCCGCCACGGGAAGAGTTTCGACGTTGCCCATGTCGTCGTCGGTTTGCTGCTCATGTGTGGGCATGCCGCAGCGGATCGGTTCGGGCAGCCAATCCTTATCTTTGAGGGCTTTCTGGGCGAAGGCTGGACATGCAGCGGCTTTTGAAATCGACCATGCGCTTGCGTCCCGACAGGATCATTGTCGGCGAAGTTCGCGATGGTGCGGCGCTGACGCTGCTCAAGGCATGGAATACGGGCCACCCGGGCGGCATCGCCACGGTTCACTCCGACAACGCCTTCACCGCACTGACGCGCCTCGAACAGTTGATCGCGGAAGTGTCTCAGCAGCCGATGCCCCAAGTCATCGCA